>JAADGG010000050.1 GCA_013152485.1 Nitrospirota bacterium
TATGCCCGAGGTTTTCCTTTGAGGCAATACACTCTCCAAGTTCCACAACCTTGGAACCGCCTTTCTCTCGACCGCACTTCAGGATTTCCCAACAGTTTTTCAGTCTTTCACTCATGCTCTTCTCTCCTTTCTCTTTTTTTAGCAGCCAACTAACCCCTGATGGACGCTACGGATCCCGCCTGGACGGCCGAAACAGCGGTCAGGCGGAGCGCTTTGAGAGCCCTCTTTTATTCTGTTTCGCGGTTGGACACAAATCGTTCATATAGCATTCGCTACATTCAGGTCCACGTGACTTACACCAGTTTCTCCCTATCTCCCAGCATGGCAAATCCATCATTCCAGGAAAATCCGGGTACAGAGCCCTTGCCTTGTAGACCACCTGTTCCACAGTAGCCTCAGCTGCGCATAGACCAACTCTGCCAAAAACTCGACGGATATGAATATCTGCTGAAATGTCAATTGAGTAATAGTCTGCGAAAGGGATTTTGAACTCCCTCGCAAGGATGTTGGCACCCATACTCGCAATCTTAGGACCAACACCATCGAACTCCAAGAAACGATATACAACTTCTGCGCTGGAAGGCTTATCCAACCATATCGAGGCAGCGTTGCTGTCATAGACGAGTGCTATTCTTTGAACAGCCGAGTAAAAATTCACAGCCATTCTATCCACAAATCGATGAAGCGGTTCCGGTTCACTCATAAGGCGTCTCACATCTTCCGCTGAAAGGGCACACAACCTCTTCATCGAGAATCCCCCGATTTTCTGGGAAATCAGATAGGGGATTAACCATGCCCTCTCCGCCTTGATCTGCCGATCCATTACACATCCCAAAACGAAAGCATGTGGATGATTTTCCAGATCGTTTAGCAAGGAATCAGCTTTTACCTTGCCTGTGAATCGAATCAATTGTTTTGGAGCGCGGAACAATTCCTTCCCGTGTTTAAGCAGCCTATCTCGTATAGCTTTGTCGTTCATTTGTTTACGGCTGATACCTCCAGCGGCGGCTGTGTGCCGTCCGTTGGAACGGGCTGTTACGAAACTCTTTAATCTATTACTTCTTCAAACTGCCTTTTGCCATGTGCTTGTTCCTTATTTTACTTGATAGACAAGGCGATAACTGTGGAGATATTTCTGTAAAGGTCATGACTTTTTCCGTGCCTTAAAGCACACATTCTGCTGAAGTGATTTTCTTGATAAGCTCTCTTCGTTTCATACTGTGAAGTTCCCTTTTCTAACCTTAATTTTATTATAAAACCGTAGGTGAAGACAATGACGTTATGGTTTCATTCCAATACTGTCGGGAAAGCGGCGGGAACAACCTGACTGTATTATTACTTCGGCAAATAAATACTGTAACCCTTTCATGTCGCAGGATCAAGCCCGGTATGACAAACCTGTACTTCCTGCAACCTTTTAACCATGTTTATTGCCGGTGTATTAAAGAAGGAAGCATGGCGGGCATACGAAGCCCTCTGGATGGAATACGAGATTTACGTTAAGGAAGCCGTTATAACTTTATACGGGTTCCTGCAGAAACAGGAACCCGTATGTACAACTCTATTTCTTCAGTCCGGACTGCAGGGCCGCCTCTGCCCTGCGGAGGGCGGATTCGGCCTTCTTCAGCGCCTCTTCCGCCTTTTTCAGGGCCTCCTCAGCCATGCCCCCGGCCCTCTGAGCGGTCGCCTTCGCCTCGGTCACATCCTCCTCCAGCGCAGTAACCCTGCCGTCGAGGGTGTCGAACTTGCGGGAAATCTCCCCCGTCTTCCCTTCGACCGCAGCGACCCTGTCTTCAACCGTATCGATCTTTTTCCGTACCGGCTCCACCTGTTTTGCCACGTACTCCCTTGTGGCACAGCCGGCCGTAAACAGTCCCAAAACCATCAACAGAACGATCAGCCTTTTCATGGTTCAACCTCTCCCGGTTGTCAGCACTTTCGAGTTTACATGACTACCCGTACCGTCCGATAAACAGAGTTGTAAGCCCTTGCGGGACGGTCTCTGCTCAACGGACACCCCAATGAGTAGTTACCCCTTCAGTGCGGCCTGAGCAGCGGCAAACCTTGCTATCGGGACCCTGAAAGGAGAGCAGCTGACATAGTCGAGTCCGAGCTGGTGGCAGAACTCGACGGACTTCGGCTCTCCACCGTGCTCGCCGCATATACCGAGTTTGAGCCCCTTCTTGACCTTCCTGCCCTTGTCGACTGCTATGCGCATGAGGGCACCGACGCCGTCCCTGTCGATGGAGATGAACGGGTCCTCCTTGAGTATGCCGTTTTCAATGTAGAAGGGAAGGAACCTGCCCGCATCGTCCCTCGAGAGGCCGTAGACGGTCTGCGTGAGGTCGTTCGTGCCGAACGAATAGAAGTCGGCATGGGCCGCTATCTCATCAGAGGTTACGCATGCACGTGGCAGCTCTATCATGGTCCCCACGGTGTATGTAACCCTCACCTTGTACTGCTTCTTCACCTCCTCTGCCACGTTCACCACGAGGTTCCTCATTACTTCGAGCTCCCTCACGTGTGCGACGAGGGGTATCATGATCTCCGGTATGACCTTTCCTTTCTCCTTCGAGATCTCGCAGGCAGCCTCCATTATGGCCCTGACCTGCATCTCGTATATCTCCGGGAAAGTCACCCCGAGACGGCAGCCGCGATGACCGAGCATGGGGTTGAACTCGTGGAGCGACTTGTTCTTTGCGCTCAGCTGCTTGAACGAAACACCCATCTCTTTTGCGAGTTCCCTCAGTTCGGCGTCGGTATGGGGCAGAAACTCGTGGAGGGGCGGATCAAGGAGCCTTATGGTCACGGGGAGACCGTTCATCGCCCTGAATATCCCGATGAAGTCCCCCTTCTGCATCGGGAGGAGCTTTGCGAGGGCCTTCCTCCTTCCCTCGACCGTCTCGGAGAGGATCATCTCCCTGACGGCCATTATCCTGTCGGCCTCGAAGAACATATGCTCCGTCCTGCAGAGTCCGATTCCTTCTGCTCCGAACTCCCTCGCAACCGTCGCATCCTTCGGGGCATCTGCATTCGCCCTGACTTTCAGCTTCCTGAACTTGTCGGCCCAGGTCATCAGCTCCTTGTACCACTTGTTGCGGTCGGGATCGGCGGGCAGCAGGGGCAGCTTGCCCTCATATACACGGCCCTTCGTCCCGTTCAGCGTTATCCAGTCGCCCTCTTTCAGCACCTTGCCGTTTACGTGGAGTTCTCTCTTCTTGAGGTTTATGTTCAGCTCCGAGCAGCCCACAATACAACACTTGCCCCAGCCCCTGGCAACGAGCGCTGCATGGCTCGTCATGCCGCCCTTGGCTGTGAGGATCGCCTCGGCAGCATGCATCCCGTGGACGTCCTCAGGTGATGTCTCGTTCCTGACGAGTATGACGGTCTCGCCCTTCTTTGCCCAGGCCTCTGCGTCATCCGCGGTGAAGACGATCCTTCCGGCGGCACCGCCCGGGCCGGCTGGGAGTCCCTTGGCAAGGACCACGGCCTTCTTCTCGGCCTCGGGGTCGACGCTCGGATGCAGGAGCTCGTCAATCTGCTCGGGCTTCACCCTCAGGATGGCCGTCCTCTTGGAGATCAGCTTCGAGTTGGCCATCTCTACAGCCATCCTGATGGCGGCCTGACCGTTACGCTTGCCGACCCTCGTCTGGAGCATCCAGAGCTTTCCGTTTTCGATCGTGAACTCTATGTCCTGCATGTCCTTGTAATGCCTCTCGAGCTTCTTCTGTATACTGTAAAGCTGCTTGTACACCTTCGGCATCACTTCCTCGAGAGACGGCAGGTGCTGTGTGTCCTTGGTCTTGCCTGCATTGTTGACCGGGTTGGGAGTCCTGATACCGGCCACCACGTCTTCACCCTGTGCATTCGGGAGCCACTCGCCGAAAAACATGTCTTCTCCGGTGGCGGGGTTACGTGTAAAGGCGACTCCTGTTGCCGAGTTGTCGCCCGTGTTGCCGAAGACCATGGCCTGGACATTGACAGCGGTTCCCCAGTCCTCGGGTATCTTCTCGATCTTGCGGTAGGAGACGGCGCGCTTGCCCATCCACGACTGAAATACCGCACTTATGGCACCCCAGAGCTGCTCGTGGGGATCGTCGGGGAACTCCTTCTTGAGCGTCTTCTTGATGATCACCTTGAACTCGTCGCAGAGTTTCTTGAGATCGTCCACCGTCAGGTCGGTATCGCTCTTGTATCCCTTCTTCTTTTTCAACTTGTCCATTGCGTGCTCGAGTTTCTCGCGGATGCCGTGACCGTCTTCAGGCTCTATGCCGGCGGCCTTCTCCATGACGACGTCGGAGTACATCATGAGAAGACGGCGGTATGCGTCGTATACGAAGCGTTCGTTGTTGGTCTGCTTTATGAGGCCTGGAATAGTCTTCGTGGTCAGGCCGACGTTCAGCACGGTCTCCATCATGCCTGGCATCGAGGTGCGTGCCCCCGAACGGACGGAGACGAGGAGCGGATTGTCAGGGTCTCCGAACTTCCGGCCCATGATCTTCTCAACCTTGGCCAGTGCATCTTCCACCTGTTTCTTCAGCTCCTTTGGATACCTGCGGTTGTTCTTGTAGTAGAGCGTACAGACCTCTGTGCTTATCGTGAAGCCGGGCGGCACCGGAATGCCCAGGTTGGTCATCTCGGCAAGGTTTGCTCCCTTGCCTCCGAGGAGATTCTTCATGTCGGCCCTACCGTCAGCCTTTCCGTTACCGAAGAAATAGACATACTTTTTAGCCATATGGATTGCCTCCCTAAGTAGTTTTCGAGTTAACCGTCCTCCTCTTTTCCAGACACTGCAGACAATGCAAGATACGATAACCGAAAATCGATATTTTTTTCAAGCTTTTCAAGGCAAATTCTCCAAAAATTCCTGCATTCCGCAGACGAGGCCCCGGCGATCCCGCCTCGTTCGGGCACGGCAAGGGCAGGAGCCGGCCCGGACAGGCTCAAGTCCGCACGTGAACCCGAGGACCGGCATCCCCTGCCGTGCACAAAAAAGCAGAATCACACACCCGCAATTCCAGTATAATATCTCTACCATGCATGTGTGCGACATCGTATTTCCCCAGAACCTCCCTCCGCTTACGTACTCCGTGCCGCCGGAGCTCCTGCAGTCCGTAAAGCCCGGTGTCATGGCCCTGGCACCGTTGAGGGGAAAGGTAAAGAAAGGGCTGGTCCTCAGGCATTACACCCCGGGCAGCGGGACGTTCAAGGGCAGACTCAACGAGATAGTCGATATCGTCATGCCGGTGTATTCTCCCGAGATGACCGGGCTGATAGACTGGAGTGCCGATTACTACATGGCAAACCACGGGACCGTACTGAAGGGTACGCCTTTCAGGGATTTGTTGAAGGCGCCAAAGAGACCGAGGCAGAGGCCCCCTTCAGCGGATGACGGCGCCTGCGCCCCGCTGTCAGGAGAAGCTCCGGGGTCGGGCGAAATCCTGGCAGCCGCTCAAAAAGGCGGATACAGGGCCTTTCTGTACCATGCACCGGATGAGGAGCACGAGACCGGATTCGTAACGAGACTTCTGCAGGGGATGCAAAGCGCCCTCGTACTTGCACCGGAGGTCAACGATGCAGAGCTCCTCTACTCGCTCCTGCGGAGGCTGCCGGGCGGCGACAGGGTCTGTATCTTCCATGGAGAGATGAAGGGAACGGAGAGGTACGACTCGATAGAGGGCATCTGCTCGGGCAGATACGGCATAGTGGTCGGCACAAGGCCAGCCGTGTTCGCCCCCCTGTTTTCACCCTCGGTGATTGTAGTGACGAAGGAGCACGACCTGTCGTACAAGCAGGAGGAATCCCCGCGATACCACGGAAGGGACGTAGCGGTTATGAGGGGTTTCATCGAAAAGGTCCCGGTCGTGCTGAGCTCGGTCAGCCCCTCTGTCGAGTCCTGCTACAATGCGTTCAACAACAAATACGTGCTCCTGCGGCAGGAAGGGAGTGGGCCGCGGCCTTCCGTCACCCTGATACAGTTACGGAAGGCAAAGACCGTCGCACCGTTTCTGTCGTCGAGGCTGCTGAAGAGCCTGAGATCCGCCATTGACGGCTCGGACAAGCCCGTGGCTGCCATGGCGGTCATCCAGCGCCGCGGGTATTCGATGCTTAAATGCGACGACTGTGAAGAGCTGGAGACCTGCCCCGGGTGTCAGACGCCGCTCGTGGTTCACAGAGGAGAAGGGCTTGTCTGCCATCTCTGCGGCTGGAAGAGGGATACACCCGTCTCCTGCAGCAGGTGCGGGGGGTTCAACCTGAGCCCGTTCGGATCAGGGACCGAGAGGATAGAGGAGGAGCTGAGAAAACACCTCGGAATCGACACCCTCAGGTTCGACAGCGACATCCCGGATGCATCAAGGGGCAAGGGCGGGCGCCAAGAAGAGGAAGGCCCGTCCCCCGGTTCCACCGCCCGACGTATAGTGGTCGGCACACTGAAGGCGAGGAGGATTACCCGGAAGAGCCTGGATGTCATCGCTTTTCTGAATCCGGACCTGATGCTCAACCTCCCGGAGGTGCGGGCACCCGAGAGGCTCGTCCAGGAGATATACTCGTTGAGGGGACTCTTGTCTGAAAAAGGCCGGCTCCTGCTCCAGACGGAGATACCCTGGCATCCCGTATACAGATACCTCAGGAAGTGGGACTATATGGGTTTCGTGAAGAGCGAACTCCGGGTGAGGAAGGAGAATGCCATGCCGCCGTATACAAGACTGCTGACACTCTTCATCTATTCCAGGGACGGCTCCGTCACTGCCGAGATGCTCGGCACCATGCTCAGGGACGCACTCGGTGATATGGATACCATGGGTCCCGCCGGCACCATACCGAGGATAAAGGGTTACCCGTGCTGTTTTCAGCTCACCCTGAGGGACAGGAACAGGCAGGCGCTCAAGGAGTGTGCCAGATCCGTAATGAAGGTCGTCGTGGATGCCGGCATGACGCTAAGGATAGACGTCGACCCGGTGCTCTTTTAGTATCAGCCTTGCCGTCTCTATATCCTTGACGATCTCTCTCTTCAATGCGTCAGGGCCCGGAAAGGTCCTCTCGCCTCGGATCCTGTCGATGAAGAAGAGCCTGATGTCCCTGCCCAGCAGGTCACCGTTGAAATCGAAGAGATGGGCCTCGTAACTCAGCTCGACGCCGCCGAAGGTCGGGTTCTTGCCGATATTCGCCACCCCGTCGTAGACCCTGCCGTCTATCTTCACCTTGACGGCATAGACCCCCTCCCTCGGAGCCAGCTCGTTCGGGGTCTCTATGTTCGCAGTAGGTATGCCGAGGATGCCTGCCCCCCTGCCTGCCCCCCTGATCACCCTGCCGTGAATCGAGTAGGGCCTGCCGAGCAGGGTCGCAGCCTCACACACCCTGCCCCACAACAGCAGTTGCCTTATCCTGCTGCTGCTGACCGGATAGCCCGATATGCGCCTGTTTCTGACCACGTTGACCCTGAACCCGTACTTCCTGCCGCGCCTCCTCAAGAGGTCCGTGGTGCCCTTCTTGCCCCTGCCGAAGCGGTAGTTGTGGCCCACGATCACGTGCTTCACACCGATCCTCTCCACCAGTATCCCCTTGACGAAGTCCTCCGGGTCCATCCTTGCAAACTCCCTGTCGAACCTGATACACAGAAGCACTTCCATGCCCGTCATCTCGATGAGCCTTATCTTCTCATCGATGGGCGTGAGGAGCTTCAGCCTCCTGTCCGGGGCTATCACCTTGAGGGGATGGGGATCGAAGGTAAGCACCATCGACGTGCCGCCGTCACGGGCCGCCTCGATCACTTTCCGGAATATCTTCTGGTGACCGAGGTGGACGCCGTCAAAGTTTCCTATCGTGACGACCGGATCCCTGAACTTCCTGTCCAGTGCGTGGAGACCTTTGATTACAAGCATCAGACCTTAAAGTTAGATAAGAGTTTCAATGTTTGACAGGCTCAAAGTCGGTCTCTTCCGTTGTCTGTGAAAAGACCGAAACATTTTGTGTAATGGAGTTCCCAAACCGGGTTTACGTTCCCGCAGCAGTCCGTTTCACCGTGCTGCCATCCTGGCGCTCGTCAGGAAATTATAAAACCTTGCCTTAATTAAAGTAAATATGCAAAATATATGGCATCCGACTGAAAGCCTTCGGTGAGACGTTGCGGATACTGCAAGTGCGCCGTATCGCTCGATCCGCGTACAAACTATGTCATGGATGTGTCATCCTGCGTCATCTTCAAGGCAAGACAGCGTTACCGGAGTACTGAAAATCAAGCAAACGCATCCATGTCATCGACCGGTACATTTTTTGCTTTAAAACTCTGTAATTACGTGGATAAAGATTAAATAAATTCAATACTGAAGGAGCTCCATGCCCGAAGACTTGACCTACAAATCGGCCGGCGTCGATATCGACGAGGGAGAACGCTTCGTAAGGCTCATTTCACCGATGGTGAAGGAGACCTTCAGGAAAGAGGTCCTCACCGGCCTTGGACGGTTCGGCGCGCTCTTTGCGCTCGACACCTCCAGGTACAAGAGCCCCGTGCTGGTGAGCGGGACCGACGGCGTAGGAACGAAGCTGAAGGTCGCATTCATGTGTGACAGGCACGACACCGTCGGCATCGACCTTGTGGCGATGTGCGTAAACGACATTCTCACCTCCGGTGCGGAACCGCTCTTCTTCCTCGACTACCTTGCAACCGGGAGGCTCCTGGCGGAGAAGGCCGGCGACATCATCAGCGGGATAGTGAAGGGATGCAAGGAGGCGGGGTGCTCGCTCATAGGCGGTGAGACGGCGGAGATGCCGGGATTCTACAGGGCGGACGAGTATGACATTTCAGGATTCGCAGTGGGTGTTGCAGAGAGGGACGGCATAATAGACGGAAGCGCGGTCCGCCAAGGCGACCTCGTCTTGGGTGTCTCATCGAGCGGCCTCCACAGCAATGGATACTCCCTCGTGAGAAAAGTCTTCTTCGACCTGAAGGGGCTCGGCCCTGACACCTACATGGAGGACTTCGGAAGGACACTCGGGGAAGAGCTCCTCGAACCGACGAGGATATATGTAAAGGCATTCAACCTGCTGAGGGACGCAGGCCTCGACGTCAAGGCGATGGCACACGTAACAGGCGGAGGGATACCGGGAAACCTCCCGAGGGCGCTGCCTGAGGGGATGGAGGCCGTCATCCGCACAGGGTCATGGCCTGAACAGCCGGTCTTTCAAGTCATCCGCGAGCTCGGCAACATACCGGAGGCGGAGATGAAGAAGACATTCAATCTCGGCATCGGATATATTGTAATACTCGCTCCCGACCAGGGCGACAGCGCCCTCTCCGTATTGAACTCTTCCGGCTATGAAAGCTTCATCATAGGTGAGATACAGAAAGGAACGGCAGGGGTGAGATATGTATAAGTTGAAAAAATTCATGCGCAGGCTGCTCAAGCCGGTCACCATAATCCTCGTATCCAGCGGCAACAGGAAGCCCTTCAGCTTCAAACTCCCACCCATCGGTATCATCCTGTTCATCCTCTCCTGGTTGTTGTTCACGGGCTATATCGTATCCGTGGGTGTGACGACCGCCAAGTACATGGACATAAAGGAGAAGCTCGACTTCTACTACAGCCAGTTCGTCGAACTCAGGACCACCATCAACTCCCTCAAGAAGGCGGAGACAGAGTTCAAGAGGCTCTTCTCCCTGAACACCAGGGAGGACATACTCGAAACACTCGATGTTTCCGATACCGGCTCACTCGATATGGACCTGCTGAAGAAGCAGATCGAGAGGAGCATGGAGACCGTCGGAGAGATAAAGGACTACCTGAGACAGCAGCGGGACATCTACTTTGCAACACCGCGCGGCATGCCGGTTGACGACGGCTACATAAGCTCCACCTTCGGCTGGAGGACTCATCCGCTCACCGGCAAGAGGACGTTTCATTCAGGACTGGATGTGGCTGCCTGGCCCGGTTCACCCGTAAGGGCTACCGCCGACGGCATCGTCAGCTTTGCCGGATGGAGCGGCGGAAGCGGCAAACTCGTGGTCGTGGAGCACGGGTTCGGCTTCACCACGTGCTACGCCCACAACAAGAAGATCGTGGTGAAGGTTGGACAGCGCGTCAAAAGGGGGGATATCATCGCATACGTTGGGTCGACAGGCAATACCACGGGGCCTCATGTCCACTACGAGGTCTGGATAGACAAGAAACCCGTCAACGCCAAAACTTATCTGGGGGTAAAGAAAAATGTTCAATAAGAAGAACGACCGTATCGAAACCCTTATCGGCAGCAACACCACCATCAAAGGAGAGATCGACATCAAGGGGACCATCCGCATCGACGGAAGGTTCGAGGGAACGATCAAGGCGGACTGGATCGTGATCGGTGAGAGCGGGTATTTGAAGGGTGACGCACTCGCCGACGGGGTGATCGTCGGCGGAACCGTCGAGGGCAACATATCCACCAGGGAGTCCGTGGAGATAAACTCGAGCGGCAAGGTGGTCGGGGACGTCCAGACACAGAAACTCGTTATAATAGAAGGCGGCCTCTTCGAGGGACGCTCAAAGATGCAGAAGGAAGAGACAAAGGTGGTCGAACTGCCGAAGGGACAGAAGGCAGAACAACTGAAAAGTCCGGGTGAAGCAGTCGCGAAGAATATATCAAAGTAACACCACACTCCAGGAAGCCGTCGGCAGGTGGCTCGAGGCGATCGAACCCCTTGCCCCAAAAGGGGGCGAAAGCGTTCCGGTGCCCCAGTCCGCCGGCAGGATCACAGCCCGAGCCATTCACGCCAGGATATCCTCACCCTTCTTCCACTCCTCTGCAATGGACGGCTACGCAGTACGCTTTCACGAGACATTCGGCGCCACAGAGACACGCCCGCTGCGTCTGAAGCTGAATGAACAGGCGATCCCTGTCAATACGGGCGAACCCCTGCCCCGGGGGTTCAATGCGGTCATCATGGTGGAGGATGTCAGCGTCGAGGGCGATTCCATCGAGATAACCGAGTCCGTCACCCCGTATCAGCACGTGAGGACCGTGGGAGAGGACATCGTCCAGACCGAGCTGATCCTGCCCGAAAACCAGAGGATCAGGCCGGTGGACATAGGAGCCATACTCGCCGGCGGGCACACCGAGGTCTCAGTCAGGAAGAAACCGCTCGTGACCCTGATACCGACCGGGAACGAGGTGGTGGAGCCCGGGACCACGCCCCTCAGGCCGGGCAACATCATCGACTTCAACAGTTACATGACAGGCGCCCTCGTAGAGCAGTGGGGAGGGGAGTACAGGCGGGAAGGCGTTGTCCCGGACGACAAGGAGCAGCTCAAGGAGACGGTCCTGGCATCATTGGAGGTGAGCGACCTCGTTGTGGTCATAGCGGGCTCTTCTGCAGGCACGAGGGATTTCACCCCGGACGCCGTGGGAGAGCTCGGCAGGGTGATCGTCCATGGCGTCAGCATAAAGCCGGGAAAGCCCGTGCTCCTCGGCATCGTCGATGACAGGCCGGTCATCGGGCTTCCGGGTTATCCGGTCAGCGCATACATAACGTTCGAGCTGTTTGCAAAACCGCTGATTCACCGCCTGCTCGGCATCACGCCCGAGAGGCCCGACACCTTGAAGGCGCGGCTGTCGAGGCCGGCTGCCTCTTCCCTCGGACAGGAGGAGTTTATGCGGGTGAAGGTCGGAAAGGTAGGTGACAAATACGTCGCCACACCGGCAGGCAGGGGGGCGGGAGCCCTGATGACGCTCCAGAGGGCCGACGGGATCGTGCGCATACCAGCGATGAACGAGGGAATCGCACAAAACACCGAGGTCGACGTGACCCTCCTGAGGTCACGTGACGAGATAGAGAATACGGTCGTATGCATCGGAAGCCACGACAACACCCTCGACATACTTGCAAACCTCCTGAAGAAGCGCTCCCATTCCTACAGCCTCTCCTCCGCACACGTCGGATCGATGGGCGGCATCATGGCAATCAAGAAGATGGAGGCGCATGTAGCCGGAACACACCTCCTTGACGAGCCCACGGGCGAGTACAACGTTCCGTTCATAAAACGGCTCCTCGGCGACGTACCGCTGCTGCTCGTCAACCTCGTCTACCGCCAGCAGGGACTCATCGTCAGAAGCGGCAACCCGAAAGGCATCAGGGGCATAGAAGACCTTACCCGGAAGGGGGTCGTCTTCATCAACCGGCAGCGCGGCTCGGGAACGAGGCTCCTGACGGACAAGTGTCTCAGGGACGCCGGCATGGACCCGGGAAAGATAGAGGGCTACGACCGGGAGGAGTATACCCACATGGGCGTGGCCTCTGCTGTCGCCACGGGGGTGGCGGATGCAGGCATGGGCATTCTCTCGGCCGCCGCGGCACTCGGACAGGAGTTCATCCCAGTGGCAAAGGAGAGGTATGACCTGATCATTCGGGGAGAGTACGTCGAAACACCGAAGATACAGTCACTCCTCGGTATCCTGAAGTCCGACGAGGAGTTCAGGGACCTTGTGGCCGGCCTCGGAGGGTATGACCTGAGCGACATGGGCAGGGTCATCTACTCCACCCTCGATTCCCGACACGGGTGACCCGTTAGATCAAGATAGAGTGTCCGTGAAATGAGCTGTTGTTTGTACAATAGTGTCCGGTAAAAACACGGGAACCTAATTATTGCCCCGGCAATCAGATGTAACCCTTTCATAACGCAGGATCAAGTCCGGCATGACAGACTAATGCCCGGATACAGGGATAAAGAGGCTCGATTATGGAAAGGGAGCGGTATGACAGACTCTGAACGGTTTCAAGTATCACAAGGGCTTCATCTGGATGGTGAAGCGTGATACTTGCCTCGGAGTCCAGGCCGGATGTCTGGACGAGCCGGACGCCGGCACGGGAATGAGTGAAGAGTCTGTCATACTGCTCCCAACAACCATAAGCCTATACTGTCCTGCTATTACTTGCTCTCTTTATCGAACAGTGTTGTTCGCGGACATCTTTTATGATCTGATGCGAGAGCTTGTATTTTATCCCTCCATTGTTCTATAGTCAGTAATCAACAGTTCTTCCCTTAATTTCTCACCTCTTCACGACAGAAGCTGCACAACGACAAGAACGAGGAGAAAGATGCTGACCGTATTGCAGGTGGCGACACTCAATCAGCCCATAAGGTCGGACCTGGGCTATGGTCCGATAGAGACGGTGATCCACAATATCGACAAGGGCCTCCATACCATGGGGCACCGCTCGATCGTGGCCTGCTCCGGGGATTCGTCCGTCAACGGTGAACACTCGGTCACGACAGAGCAGAGCATCGGCGACTACTGGAACGAGGACAGTTCCGAAAAGCGCAAGACCCTGGGCATACACCTCTCGAAGGCTGCAGACAGGATAAGGGCAGGCGATATCGACGTCATACACACTCACGACCTCAGAACCGCAGAATACATTTACGACACTGTATCCGACATGCAACTGCCCATAGTGATGACGCTTCATGTAGCGGCAAAGAACTATCTCATGGAGGGGACCTACCGGCGCTGGTGTCATCCCATGTCGTCTCCCGGAGTGTACTGCCTCCCCATCAGCGCCTATCAGAAGCAGGACTACGAGGGACTGAACACCGGAGACGTCGTCCATCACGGGATCGACTTCGAGAAGTACCCCCACAAAGACAGCCCCGACAGGGAGGGCTATCTGTTCACCATAGGCAGGGTCACCCCGGACAAGGGTCAGGACAAGGCCATCGAGGTTGCAAGGAGGACAGGATCGAAACTCATCATAGCCGGCTGCGTCCAGGACAAGACCGCAGACAGGGATTTCTTTGCCGGGTTGAGGCGCTCGGTCGACCTCTTCGTCGACGTCGGCAGGGAGTCCGACGATGGGGACTATCATGAGAACGTCATAAGGCCGTTACTCGAGAGCGACAAGCAGATCATCTACATAGGAGAGGTAGGCAGCGAACACAAGAAACTGTGGTACCGGCACGCGCGTGCCACCCTCTTCCCAATACAGTGGGGAGAGCCGTTCGGCCTCGTCCTGATCGAGTCCATGGCATGCGGCACACCGGTCATAGCGTTAAACAGGGGGGCTGTCCCGGAAATAGTTGCAGACGGCAAGACGGGGTTTGTCGTGGACTCTCTCGATGCAATGATCGTGGCGGTCTCCTGCATAGACGGGATCGACCCTTGCGAGTGCCGCAGGCATGTTGAGGAAAACTTTTCAATAGAGAGCATGGCCTGCAAATATTCGGGGCTGTACCGGAAGGCCGTTGCCGGACGCACGGCAATGTCGGACGGACGCAATCCGTTGTTGATAGACTACATTCCGGAAGCCCGGGGCTGCGGCACCACAGTCCGCGGAGACCAATGCCAAAAGACATCCCTGTAAGCAACGGCAACCTCCTGTGCAACTTCGACCAGGACTACAGGATCAGGGACCTCTATTTCCCGCTGATCGGCCAAGAGAACCACTCCAAAGGACGCCCCTTCCGGTTCGGTGTATGGGTCGACGGACGATGCTCATGGATCGGGCCCGAGTGGGAGAAAGACCTCAGGTATCACGACAACAGCCTCGTTACCCTCGTCTCCCTGAAAAACGAGTCACTGGGGCTCGAGCTCCGGTGTCACGACACTGTCGATGCCGACTCCGACGTCTACATAAAGAAGATCGAGGTCACGGACACGATGAAAAAGGAGCGCCGCATAAGGCTGTTCTTCTGTCACGACTTCCATCTCTACGGTAACGACATAGGTGATACCGCCTATTTCGACCCGCGGACTCGTGCCATCATACACTACAAGGCCAACAGGTATTTCCTGATCTGCTGTTCCGGAGCCGGACGGCACGGGGTTGAACACTACTCGTGCGGTGACAAGGAGATGCCCGGGAGGGAAGGAACCTGGAGAGATGCCGAAGACGGCGAACTGAGCGGAAACCCGATCTCCTGGGGCTCTGCCGACTCGACAGTGGGAATATGGTTGGACCTGGCCCCGGGAGGGAAAGCCACTGCTTATTACTGGATAGCGGCAGGGACAAATTACAGGGACGTGGCCGGACTGAACCGCGATGTGATGAACAGATCCCCGGAGGAGTGTATCAGAAGGACGTCAGGATACTGGAAAACATGGGTCGGTAAGGAAGAGAGGACCTTCGGAGATCTCCCAAGGGCGGTCATCGAGATCTTCAACCGCAGCCTCCTCGTTCTCAGAACACAGATCGACAACCGCGGAGCCATAATAGCCGCCAACGACTCGGACATCGTACGATTCGGAAGGGACACCTATTCATACATGTGGGGCCGCGACGGCGCATTCGTAGCAGCCGCACTGGCAAAGACGGGTTACTCGCATGTCTGCATGAAGTTCTTCGACTTCTGCTCCCGCGTCATCTCGGAGGAAGGCTATCTCTACCAGCATTACAATCCGGACGGGTCTCTCGCCAGCAACTGGCACTCCTGGCTGATCGACGGCAAGGAGGTGCTCCCCGTGCAGGAGGACTCGACGGCCCTGATCCTCTGGGCGCTATGGATCCACTACGACTGTTCCAAGGACGTAGAGTTCATCAGGTCCCTCTACAAAAGACTCATAAAGAAAGCAGCCGGCTTCCTGCTGGCTCACCGTGACCCGGAAACCCTGCTGCCCATGCCCTCATATGACCTCTGGGAGGAGCGCTACGGAGTACACTCGTTCACCACTGCGGCAGTGATAGCAGGGCTCGGGGCGGCGGCGAGGTTTGCAAGGCTGTTCGGGGATTCCGCCCCTGCAGTCGAGTATGAAACCGCGGCCCTCCAGATGAGGAAAGCCCTGAAGCGGCACCTATACCATACCGGTCTCAGAAGATATGCACGTTCAGGATACAGAAACGACGATGGGTATGAGCTCGACGAGGTGATAGATGTCAGCCTGATGGGACTTGCAACCCTGGGAGTCTTCTCCCCGGAGGAACCCGAGATCGTCGAGACGGCGGAGGCCGTACGCGAACAGCTTTGGATAGAAACCCCGGTGGGAGGATACGCCAGATACCAGGATGACGTCTACCAGAGGCCTGTAGATGCGCCCGACGGCACTCCCGGCAACCCATGGTTCATCTCGACACTCTGGCTGGCGGAATACCTCGTCTCACGCGCGAAAGACCTGAGGGGACTTCACGAGGCCCTGCCCGGCATCCACTGGTGTGTAAACAACGCCCTGCCATCCGGCGTGCTGGCCGAACAGCTGCATCCGCTCACCGGGGCTCCGCTCTCCGTCTCACCGCTTACATGGAGCCACTCCGCTTTCGTATGGGTGGCACACCAATACGCCGAAAAGTTCACTTCGATGAAGAGTTGATGCCGGACACCGGCCCGTAGTCCCAAACCGCGCACCATGCTACTCGACGGCAATAAATGTCTCCGTCCTCGTTATGCCCCTGATCTTTCTCACCTTCTTAAGGATTCGCGTGAAGATTTCGTTGATATCGTTTGCCTCCAGTACAGCAATGATGTCAAACTGTCCCGTAACGACATCGGCGTTCACTACTCCGTTGATACCCCTGAGGGTATCCCGTATGTCCCTGTCCTTGCCCGGAAGTACGTTTGCAAGCATGTACACACGTGCCATGGTCTCCTCCTTTGAGGCTTGCGCCGTATTTGGTTTGTATCCCAGAACGAACATCGCACTCCTCCCGCCTCGAGTGCATGGAACGCACGGCAGGCGGCCTTCGGACTATAGATAAAGCATACCAGATAATCACCGTCATGACAACAGGTCGGGAGTCTCAGAGTCAAACCGTTGACACCTCGTGTCTGTATGCTGTAAATTAATTGTACCATGCAGAGGATTCTCGTAATAGACGACGATGTAACGGTTAGGGACGTACTCAAGGACTTCCTGATCTCGGAGAAGTACAGTGTCAGCCTTGAAGAAAACGGCCTGGACGGTCTCGAAAGGCTGAGAAAAGAGTATTTCGACGTGGTCTTCCTCGACCTCGCCATGCCAGTAATGGGAGGGATGGATGTACTCAAGGCGATGAAGGATACCCCGAATGCCGACACCCCATGCATAATCATCACCGCCTACGGTACGGTCAAGAACGCTGTCGAAGCCATGAGGGCCGGTGCGTTCGACTACGTCACAAAGCCTTTCAGACTCGACGAACTGGGCATCATCATCAGGAAAGCCCTCGAGGTGGCAAAGCTGAAGAAGGAGAACATCCGGCTGAAGAGGGAGCTCAAAAAGCGCTATGAATTCCACGGTCTGATAGGTTCGTCACTCGAGATGCAGCGGGTTTACGACCTGATAGAAAAGATCGCAGACACCGACAGTACGGTACTGATCACGGGTGAAAGCGGCACGGGGAAAGAGCTCATTGCAAAGGTCATACACTACAACAGCTACCGCTCCGGCAAGAACTTCGTTCCCCTGAACTGTGCGGCGATACCGAAGGACCTGTTGGAGTCTGAGCTGTTCGGTCACGAGAAGGGGGCCTTCACCGGAGCGATAAACACGAGGGTCGGCAGGTTCGAGCTCGCAAGCGGCGGCACACTCTTTCTCGACGAGATAGGGGAGCTCGATCCGTCGCTACAGGTCAAACTGCTGCGGGTGCTCCAGGAGAGGGAGTTCGAGAGGATCGGCAGCACAAAGACTATAAAGGTGGACGTCAGGATACTCGCAGCCACCAACAGGAACCTCGAAGAGCTCACCAAGGAGGGCAGGTTCAGGGAGGACCTGTACTACCGTCTTAACGTGATTCCCGTCCATATACCTCCCCTGAGGGAGAGGAAGGAAGACATCCCGGTACTGATAGAACACTTCCTCAAGAAACACGCAAAGGCCAAGAAGAGACGCCCGCCCGAGATATCAAAGGACGTGATGGACGTCCTGCTCAGATACAGATGGCCCGGAAATGTCCGTGAACTCGAAAACCTGGTAGAAAGGCTCACCATACTCAACCCCGGACAGGCCATCACGCTGAAGGACCTGCCGGAGAGGTTTCAGGCCCTCGCCCCGGCTGCGGGGAAGCCACGGGCTGCAGGCTGCCCGGAGGACATGTCCATCCCCCCGGAGGGGATAAACCTCAACACCGTCATCGACAACCTGGAGAGGAAGCTGATCACAGAGGCACTCGAGAAGTCCAACGGAATAAAGAGCAAGGCAGCAACCCTGCTCGGACTGAACAGAACGACACTCGTCGAGAAGATGAAGAAAAAGGGCATCTCGACAGCGTCAAAAGATTAACGCCCACCGTCCCCACCCTCCCATATTCCCCTGAATATTCGGTCGCTTATCCACTGGCATGTTAGTTGCTTCTCTATTCTCCACGATGAGAACGACCGTCATATTCCCGGCAAGAGTTCTTCGGCTGACCGTCCTGTTTGCAGGCATTGCATTGGCGGTCTCCGTCGCCTGCAGGCCGGCTTACGGTTCAGAGACCCTCCAGGAGGTCTTGAAGGCGATCGACGAGGGAATGAACTACAAGGCGCTGAGTCTCCTGTCGCAGTACAGGCCGTCACCGGAGGAGCTGCCGCGATTCTACTACTTGAAGGGAAAGGCCCTCATAGGGGCAAGACGGTACACCAAGGCCATAGGATACCTGAACAGGGCCTACCTGACGGCAAAGGACGACAATCTCAGGGAACTCGCACTGTTTGAACGCGGAGTGGCATACCTGATGGGCGGGTTCAACTACGAGGCCGCATCCAACTTCAGGCTCTTCATAAAGCGCTATCCCGACTCCAAGCTCATACAGAGGGCATATCTCAACTACGCCCAGTCATCACTGAAGACCGGAAACTACGTAGAAGCCCTTGCATTCTTCAGAAAGGTCAAGGATACACCCGAAGCGGTGTTCGGGAGGGCCGAGGTGTTCCACAGGCTCGGCCTCTACAGCGCCGCCAACGACCTGTACAACGCAGGATTGCTCAGTTACAAGGACTACATAGAAAAACATCCGGACGTCCTCTACTATTACGCCGAGAACCTGAGGGTCAACGGAAAGGCCGAACGCGCGAAATCCTTCTACTATTTCCTTATGGACACCTATCTGCGGGAGAGGGCCTATCTGGGACTCGGACTGATAGCATACGAGATGAAGGACATGGAATCCGCGGAGATGTATCTCAAGAAGGCGGCCGAGTCGCCCGACAGGGTCATAAGGAGGCGCGCACTCCTTACACTCGGGAAGACATCGATTGCAGAGGGCCGTAAAGACCGTGCCGTAGAGTACCTGAAGGCACTCCGAAGGGATTACCCCTACACTCCGGAGACCGACGAGGCGCTTCTGCTCCTGGCACGCCTGATGAGGGAGAGGAAGGAGTACCTTCAGGCGGAGAAGTATCTGAGGGAGATACTCTTCGGCAGGAAGCCGAGCAAAGAGGCATTGGACGAGCTCGCACTCCTGGTGGACGAGAGCATAAGCAACGATAAGGAGGCGTTCAGGATCATCTGGGAAAACAACGGACAGTGGCTGTACGAACCCTCGAGGGAAGAGACGCTCTTCAAAGTGGCCGAGGCGCTGAGGAGTTCGGGGGGGGATTTCATACGGGTTTATACATATCTGGTGAAAAACGGTTCGAAAGGAATAAAGGCGAAGTCCCTGAGCCGGCTTGCGATCTTCTTCGGACACCTTTCAGACACCGGAAAGGTGGAGGAGCTCGTCAGGAGCCTCGAGAAGTTGAACCCCGAGGGCGACGAATACCTCAGGGCCGATGCTTGGCTGTTCTACCTGAAGGGAGCGAGGAAGCGGGCCTATTCTCTTATTTCGAGGGTCTCGCATCCAGTAGTCGACGACATAGACCTCCTGTGGAGGGTAAAGGATGGCGCAACATCCGTAAGGAGCTTCATCGGGCTCTACAAGACCATGGCGAGGGCGGCAGGGGCACGGCTCAGATACACGGACATGGGCGAACTGTTTGTGGAGAGCGGCATGAAGAAGACCGCCGTAAAATACTTCAATCTCGCGCTAAAGGTTGACCCTGACGATGTACGGGCAATGTTCCTGCTTTCGAGGATTACGGGCGATACCGCCATCCTGCAGAGGCTTTCCGGCAGGAAGGGCCTTTACGGCTCGATGGCACAGGTGATGCTGAAAGAGCAGGAGATAAGAAAACGAATCCTGGAGATGTGAGACCATGGAAGAACTGAAAAAGCTCAATGAGGCATTCGCGACCTTCAACCTCGCATCGGAAACGCTGCGGGAGTACTACCAGAATCTACAGCGGCAGGTCACCCGCCTCTCTGAGGAACTGCAAAGGAAAAACACGGAACTGCAGCGGACGCTCAGCTTTCTCAATTCCGTGCTTCAGGGGATAAAGGAAGCAATAATCGTACTGGACGGTGAAGGGAAGATACTGATGATGAACAGGGCCGCCGAAGAACTACTCGAGGTGGACATCAACGGGGCGAGAGGCAACAGGCCCGAGGACTACGGCTACGACTTCAGCATGATCGGTCGCGACAATCAGGAGATCGACATCATAACCGCAGAGGGGAGAAAGAACCTGCTCGCAAGTCTCTCCGACGTGCTCAACGGCGGCGACGGCCTGATCGGTCACGTCATCCTGCTGAGGGACATAACCGCGCAGAAGGCGGCAGAGGCGGAGAAGGAGAGGAACAAGCGGCTGATCGCAATGGGTGAAATGATGGCCAGCATCGTTCACGAATTGCGGAACCCGCTGTGCAGCATAGAGCTGTATGCGTCCATGCTGTACAAGGAACTGGAGGGAACCCCGCATGAATCCCTTGCAATGGGGGTATCCACAGGCGTGAGGAACCTGAACAACTCCCTCTCCAACATGCTCTACTTTGCCAAGCCCAGGATACCTAAGAACACCCCCTGTGAAATCAAGAGGCTGGCCGACGAAGCACTCGCCCTGATAAAGCCCGTGATCGAATCCCGCGGCATCACCGTTGAGAAAAGAGTTCCCTCCGTCATCATAAACGGGGATCCGGGACTTCTGAAACAGGTGATCCTGAACCTGTTGCTCAATGCAGTCCAGGCGATGGAGAGAGGCGGGGTGCTCGGTATCTACTCCGAAACGGACAGCCGGGAGTTTCAACTTCACGTCTCGGACACGGGATACGGCATAGCGGCCGAACATGCAGAGCGGATTTTCGATCCGTTCTTCACAACCAGGGACGAAGGCACCGGGCTCGGTCTCTCGATATCCCTGAAGATAATGCAAGCCCATGGCGGTACCATAAGGGCAAAGAGCCTGCCGGGTTCAGGCAGTGTATTCACTCTCTGTTTTCCTGAAGAGTTCCTCCTCTCGAATGGTTCCGGAGACAGGTCGGACCGATCGGCCGGCCTGCCTCTGGAGCGCTTTTTGCCGGAAGATCACCGTGTTCAGCCGGGGGAGACGCCGTGTAACGGAAAGACGGCGCCCTGTCTGGAGAGGTCGAGAACTCGAACACAAGAGTCCTTTTAACGGAGGCGTACTATGCAACCCATTGTCGTTGTCGATGATGACCCTGAAATGAGAAACGCCCTCGAGGAGGCCGTAAGGAGGTTCGGCTTTGACGTAAGGGTCGCAGGGACGGCCTCGGAGGGGATGGAGGTGCTCAAGAGCCAAGAGTGCTCTCTCGTCATAACCGACATGAAGATGCCCGGCATGAACGGCCTGGAGTTCATAAGGCATATAAGGAAACTCTCCTCCACCGTGCCGGTCCTGGTGATAACGGGTTTCGGCACGGTCGAAAACGCCGTCGAGTGCATGAAACTCGGCGCTTCCGACTACCTGATGAAGCCGTTCTCGTTCGACAACCTGAAAGAGGCGATAACAGGTCTCGTCGACCCCGCTCCACCAAGCAGCGAGATCATAACCGGGGACGAATCCATGAAGAGGCTCCTCAGGATCACGCAAGAGGTGGCAAGGACCGACACGACGGTACTCGTCACCGGTGAGAGCGGTACCGGCAAGGAACTGCTTGCAAGGTACATACACAGGCACAGCCCGAGGAAGGACAGGCCGTTCGTAGCCGTCAATTGTGCGGCGATACCGGAAAACCTGCTCGAGTCCGAGCTCTTCGGCCACGAGAAAGGCGCATTCACGGGGGCTCTGGAAAAGAAGGCCGGGAAGTTCGAGCTGGCCGACGGCGGCACATTGCTGCTGGACGAGATAGGCGAGATGCCGCTTCCGCTTCAGGCAAAACTGCTGAGGGTCCTGCAGGAGAGGGAGATAGACAGGATCGGCGGAAAACGCCCCCTGTCCGTGGACATCCGTGTGGTGGCGACCACAAACAGGAATCTTGCCGAAGAGGTCGAAAAGGGGAAGTTCCGCGAGGACCTCTACTACAGGCTGAGCGTATTCCCCATCGAACTGCCGCCACTAAGGGAGCGCACCGGTGATGTGCGTCTGCTTGCGGATTTCTTCCTGAAGAAGCACGCAGCCAGATACGGGAAGGGCATCTCCGGATTCTCGGAAGACGCCCTGAACCACCTGTACGCCCAGCAGTGGAAGGGCAATGTCAGGGAGTTGGAGAATGTCATCCAGAGGGCGGTGCTCCTGAGCCGCTCGGAGCTGATCGAGACCGGTGACTTCATGATCGAAAAGGGCAGAAGCCCGCGACATGACGCCAAGACCATAAAGGAGATGGAAAAAGAATTGATACTCAGAACCCTTAGGGCAACAAACGGAAACAGGACCAGAACGGCCGAGTGCCTCGGGATTACCGTCAGGACCCTGAGGAACAAGCTCAACGAATACAGGCTGAACGCATGAACCAGGAAGTGGGAAAAAATTTCCCCGTCGGGCAAAAACCGCTCCATTCACGGCGGGGACTGATCAGGCACCCCTTGCAGGATTGCCCTGGCATGAAACTTGTTACGTCTTCTCATGAAGTAAAAACAACCGGAGGTGCGTAATGGATTCAACGCTGAAGAGACTCGAAGAGATCATAAAGTTCACCATGCAGAGACACGGTGTCCTTCTGAGCAACCTTGCAAACAGCGACACCCCTCGGTACAGGGCAAGGGACTTGAAGTTCGAGTCCGTATTTGATGAAGAGCGGCTGAGGCTCGAGAAGACCGCTCCGACCCACCTGAGGGCGATCGAGGTCAGCGGAGATACGGAGCTGACCGTGGACACGGGGGCGCCGTGGCTCGATGGAAACAACGTGGAGGAGGACGTCGAGATGGCCAAGATCACCGAAAACGCCCTCCTCTACAAAACGGCCTTGCGGCTGATAAACGACAGGTTCAAGATGTACAAGAGCCTGATAAGCGGGAGGTAGGAGATGAACATATTCCGTGCCTTTGATGTCAGCGCATCAGCACTCGTTGCACAGAAGAAGAGAATGAACACGATCGCATCAAACATGGCCAACGTGAACACCACGAGGACCCCCGAGGGCGGCCCGTACAGGAGAAGGGACGTGGTATTCAGCTCATACATGCTCGATGAACGCGGAAGGCTCGAAGGGGTCGGTATATCCGAGATCGTGAAATCGGACAGGCCGCCGAAGGCGGTCTACGACCCGAGTCATCCCGACGCGGACGAGAACGGTTACGTGCTCATGCCGGACATAAACATGATCGAGGAGATGGTCAACATGATGATGGCTACGCGGGTGTACGAGGCAAACGTGAACGCCTTCAACATAACGAAGTCGATGTACCTGAAGGCCCTCGAACTGGGCAGGTAGCCGGCAGATGAATAGATATGGAGGTATAGACGATGGCGATTGATCCTGTCAACGGAAGACCAGCAGGTGCAGAAGGAATAGGCGGCTTATCGGGCAATATCAAGCCGGAAGGCCGGGACAAGGCTGACGGAAGCTTCGAGACCCTTCTCGACGAAACCATCGGCAAGGTGGCCTCCCTGCAGAAGGAGACGGAGAAGGCGATTGCGGAGATCACCAGCGGAGGAGGAGACATCGTGGAGGCCATGGTCGCAATGCAGAAGGCCGACCTCTCCTTTCAGGTGATGATAGAGGTCAGGAACAAGCTCGTCTCGGCCTACGAGGAGATAATGAGGATGCAGGTCTGAGGCCATGGCCAATATCCTGGAGACCATAAACAAGTGGGATACAAAAAGGAAGGTCATACTGTCGGCCCTCCTCGTGCTGTCCATAGCCTCGATAGTGCTCCTCGTCGCCTGGGCGCAGATGCCCGACTACCAGGTGCTCTATTCAAACCTCCAGACCGAGGATGCCGGACTCATCATGCAGAAACTGAAGGATATGAAGGTCCCCTACAAGACGACCTCAACCGGTATCCTTGTTCCTTCAGACAGGGTCTACGAGCTCAGGCTCGAACTTGCCGCCATCGGCCTGCCCCGCGGCGGTGGAATGGGCTATGAGATATTCGACAAGACAGGACTCGGCACGACCGAATTCGTTCAGAAGGTGAACCTCAAGAGGGCACTGCAGGGAGAACTCTCGAGAACGATAAGGTCTCTGCAGGAGGTCGCCGACTGCAGGGTCCACCTCTCCATACCGGAGAGATCGATATTTTCCAGCACCGACGAAAAGCCGAAGGCGTCCGTGCTACTGAAACTCAGGCCCGGCGTAACCCTGAGCAGATCGCAGATTCAGGGGATAGTGCACCTCGTTGCAGGAAGCGTCGAATCTCTTGCACCGGAAAACGTAACCGTCGTAGACAGCAAGGGCAACGTCCTCACCACCAGGGAGGACGAATCCGTAATGCTCAGCAATACCCAGCGTGATTACCAGCGGGGGATCGAGAGGGACATAGAGAAGAGGGTCGTCAGCATCATAGAACCAGTCGTCGGCAAGAACAAGGTCAAGGCGAAGGCGAACGTGAGCATCGACTTCACCAGGATAGAGGAAACCCTGGAGACCTATGATCCGGACGGACAGGTTGTCAGGAGCCAGCAAAAGTCGGTCGAGCAGAAGAGCACGGGACTGGCTGCAGGAGTACCGGGCGTGCAGTCCAACCTGCCGAACAGGGGGCCTGCCAGTGCGCCTGCAAGCCAGGCCGGTTCAAGGAAACAGACGGAAACCGTGAACTACGAGATCAGCAGGACCGTAAGCCGTATAGTAAAACCCACCGGGACGATTAAGCGCCTGACCATAGCGGTCCTGGTCGACGGGACGTACATCGAGGATGAGAAGACGGGCGAGAGGCGATACGTGCCCAGGACCGAGGAAGACCTCAGGAGCTATGAAGAGATAATCAAGAAGGCCGTTGGATATTCAGAGGAGAGGGGCGACGAGGTGAAAGTGATCAACATGGCATTTCAGCCCCCTGCAGAGGCCGTGGAGATGCCCGAGAGCATGGACTATACACAGTATGTCATCCCCGCGGCAAAATACGGGACCATCCTCATCATCTCCGTCCTCGTATTCCTCTTCCTCGTCAGGCCCCTCATCGCATACCTCAAACAACAACCCTCTCCTGCCGCATCACCGGTGCGTCAGGCTCCGGCACCGGAGCTGGAGGGTAGAGAAGCCCCCCAGAAGATAGCATATGATGAAGTAATCGAGTGGGCGAGGAACAATCCCAAGCAGGCTGCCACGCTTATCAAGAAATGGACGGAGGGCAAGTAGATGCCGTCCCTGAAAGGCCATGAAAAGGCGGCGATCATGCTCAGCTATGTAGGCGAGGAGACAGCCGCCGAGATACTCAAGGCACTCGACAAGGAGACCATAGGAAAGGTAACGGCGGCACTTGCAGAGCTGAAGACACTGAAGAAAGAGGAACTGCAGGCCGTGCTCAACGAGATAAAGAAGAGCATGAACGAAGGCGTGGTTTCGGTCGGCGGTGAAGACTATGCGAAAAAGATCCTCTCCATGGGCCTTGGGGAAGAAGACGCGGAAGAGCTCCTCGAGTCCACCAAGCACTACAACCCTCTCGAGAAGCTAAACTCGCTCGACACGCGCCTCATCGTCAACTTCCTCTCCGGTGAACATCCCCAGACCGCGGCATTCGTGCTCTCCCTTCTTGAGCCCAAGAAGTCGGCTGAGGTGCTTTCCGAGTTGCCGGACGACCTGAAGGCCGATGTTGCTCTGAGAATAGCGAACATGGAGAAGATCCCGGAGGAGGCGCTGAAGGAGATAGAGGAGGTCCTGAAGACACAGTTCACCATCAGTGAGTCCAAGGGCAGGCGGGTCGACGGTCTGAAGACCGTGGCCGACATCCTCAACAACGCCGCAAAGGAGACGGAACAGACAATCCTCGAGTTGATAGAGGAACAGGAACCTGGAAGGGCTGAAGCCATCCGGTCGCTCATGTTCGTATTCGACGATCTCGCCGCGATCGACGACAAGGGAATCCAGGCGATCCTGAAAGAGATCAGCACCAACGACCTTGCACTGGCACTCAAGACGGCCTCCGAAGAGCTCAAGGAGAAGATATTCAGGAACATGTCGAAGCGCGCCGTACAGATACTGAAAGAAGAGATCGAGTCAATGGGCCCGGTGAGGGTCTCGGATGTGGAGAAAGCCCAGCAGAACATAGTCAATGTAGCACGAAAACTGGAAGAGGAAGGCAAGATCATCATTGCAGGCAAGGGAGAGGAGGACCTCATTGTCTAAGGCCAAGATACTCCGGGATGAGAGCATAGCCGGATTCGGCATGCCGTCTCTCGAACATGCCGATGACGCTCCGGAGAAGAACTTCAAGCAGGATACGGCCGCCATCGAAAGGGCTGCATACGAAAAGGGATTCAGCGCAGGAGAGCAGGCCGGTTACGCGGTCGGGGAAAAGAAGGCGTTGATGCTCGTCGAAAAGCTCGAGGCGATACTCACGGAGCTTACAGGGCTGAGGAGAAAGATCCTGGAAGAGCTCCAGCCCCAGGTATTCGACCTGTCCGTGGGAATCGCGAAGAAGATACTCAGGGACGAGATCAGCCAGAACCCTGACGTCATCATAGGCCTGATAAAGACCGCCATGGAGAAGATAGAACGTAGAGGGACGATAACGATAAGGATAAATCCGGCGCTGAAGGAGCTCATCTCGAAACACAAACCGGAACTGCTTGCCATACATCCCGATATAAGGTTCGACACGGACCCGACCATACCACAGGCCGGCCCTCTGGTCATAGGCCCCGAAGAAGAGGTAATCACTGACATCGAGTCGCAGATGACAAACCTGATTGAAGACCTGGGAGAAGCCATTGGCAACGGTAACGATTGACAGATACCTGAAGAGTCTCGACGATATCGACCCGATGCGGGTCTACGGCAGGGTGGTCGAGATAACGGGCGTCATATTGAAGGCAACCGGGATGAAAGCGAGTATAGGAGAGGCCTGCAAGGTCTACACCGACGACGGCATGGGGATTGATGCGGAAGTGGTAGGGTTCAAAGACGACAAGGCACTGCTCATGGCCGTCGGTGATATTCAGGGAATAAAGTCGGGCAGCAGGGTGCTGCCGGTGGGCAGGCGTTTGTCGGTAAGCGTATCGCCCGGTCTCGTCGGCAGGGTGATCGACGCACTCGGCAACCCCATAGACGGAAAAGGGACCATAGACGGACACCCGTATCCGCTGTCCGGGGAACAGATGAATCCCCTGAAAAGACAGCGCATATCACAACCCATTGACCTCGGCATAAGGGCCATAAACGGATTGCTCACCTGCGGAAAGGGACAGAGGGTCGGGATCATGGCCGGAACAGGTGTCGGCAAGAGTGTTCTGCTTGGAATGATCGCCAGATATACGGAAGCCACGGTCAATGTGATAGGGCTCATCGGTGAGAGGAGCAGGGAGGTCAGGGAGTTCATAGAACGGGACCTGGGAGAGGACGGCCTGCGCAAGTCGGTCGTCGTAGTATGCACTGCACAGGAGCCTCCCCTGGCGAAGGTGAGGGCCGCCTTCACCACCACGGCCATTGCAGAATACTTCAGAGACAGGGGCATGGACGTGCTCCTGATGATGGACTCTCTCACGAGGGTCTCGATGGCTCAGAGGGAAGTGGGACTCGCCATCGGCGAACCGCCGACCACGAAAGGCTATACACCTTCGGTCTTTACCCTTATGCCCAGGCTGCTTGAAAGGGCGGGCACCTCTTCAGACAACGGCAGCATAACCGGACTCTACACAGTGCTCGTCGAAGGTGACGACCTTGCCGACCCGGTTGCAGACGCTGCAATGTCCGTGCTCGACGGACATATAGTCCTCTCCAGGGATCTCGCCATGGAAGGCATATATCCTGCAATCGACGTCCTCAGAAGCGTCAGCAGGGTCATGCTCGACATCGTTGACGAAAGACACAGGGAACTCGCAATGATGTTCATCGAAAACCTCTCCACGTACAAGAAGTATGAAGACCTGATAAGCATAGGAGCGTACAAGGAAGGGACAAACCCGAAGGTTGACAGGGCCATGAAGATGATAGACAGGCTCCGAAACTACCTGAAACAGGGCATCCATGACAGACGCGACATGGGGGACAGCCTTCAGGGCCTATACATGCTTTTCGAGGCGGAAGACCTATGAGATCGGACTCTCTTGACAACCTGCTGAAACTGAAGCAGTGGCAGAAGGAGGAGCTCGAGATGGAGATCAGTCGGCTCCAGTGCATCATAGACGAGGAAGAGAGTCGCCTCAAAGCCATGGAGACGGAACTCTCGAGCTGTTTTGAGGCATTCAGGGAGCAGCAGGCAAAAGAGGTCCTCGATTCCGGAGATCTCAAGACCTTCCACTCTTATTTCTCCCGGATGAACACAAGAATGGGACAGCAGAGAGAGGCGATCATGCAAAAGATCGCAGAGCTCGAAAAGACGCAGAAGCTGCTGATAGAGGCGTACAAGGAGAAGATGCTCGTCGAAAACCTGAAGGGAAAGCTCTGTGTCCGGGAGGCAAAGGAGAACAACCGCAGGGAACAGAAAGAACTCGATTTCATATTCACTACGAGGACAAAAAGATGAACAGACCCCTTGACGGCACCCGCTCGGAACGCGTCTTGTCCGCAGTCATGCCCTTTTCATCCCGTGGCCGAAAAGTCCGGGCACGTGAAGACATTGTCGCCCGGGAAAGTGCCCCTGCTTCATCAGCGGAAGAGGCCGGAAAGAGACACGAGAGACCGTTCCGCCGGCAGCCGACCGTCTCCGCGTGGATTCTCGCGTTACCGCTGCTGGTGATCCTGGCCGTCGCGGCACCTTCATACGTCTTCTCACAGGACGACATGCTCCAGTATCTTCAGAGCAAGGGGGCGGAACTCGACAAGAAAGAGCAGATGCTCGAGGAGAGGGAGAAAGAGCTCCAGGACCTGGAAGAAGACATAACGGCAAGGATAAAGGAGTACGAGGCCATCCTCGGGAGGGTTGAAGACATACTCGCAAAGATCGAGAAGAACAAGGAAGAAAAGATCCAGCACGTGGTCAAGACATACGAAAAGATGCAACCAGAGGAAGCGGCCGTCAGGATTGAAAAGCTGGACCAGAGGACGGCCGTGAAAGTCCTCGCCTTCATGAAGCCGAGAAAGGCTGCAAACATACTGTCAATGATGTCTCCCAGAAAGGCGGCAAGACTGACCGAGAAGATCACGGAGATACCGGGACTCGAAAAGCTGATCGCCAGGATGAAAAAGAAGCGGTAGGGTTCCCGCCGACTGGAAAAAATTCCCCCTGCAGCGGAAAAATATTCTCACCCCTCACATGCCGCAAAACAAGTAACGGCCGAAAACACGCGGTCTGAAGGCATTCACGGCCCTGGCATACCACTTGCAGCACATGAAAACGATGCTGCTTCCATCGATAGACATAACGGCCGGCACTCCAGGCGGCGAGAAACCTTTTCCCGCGCATGAAGGGAAAGGTGAAAACCCTGCATCCACGATATTCTCTGCGCTTCTGCCGTTGATCATGTTGACCACGGACCAGAAGGAGACTCCGGAAGGTGACGGAACCGGAGCAGAGGTGCCGGGCCTTGCCGCCTTCGGCGCCGTACCGGAAGGAGAGCAGAAGCCGACCCCAGCCGGTCCAACCATCCCTGCAGGCAAACTGCCGGGATTCCACGACAAGATGTTGGGCTCCGGTACCGGGGACGCACCCGACACTGCAGTAAGGCCGGATACCCGCACCGCCGATACACTGATCGGCGCCAAGTCCAACACACGGGGAAAACCCGGAAGCGCCGAAAAAGAAGCCGCCTCTACGGTCTTCCGGACAGTCGAGGAGGCCGCAGACACGGGCACACCTTCCAATGCATCCAAACTCGGCCCCGTTACACCTGACGAGGCATCCCGTACCGGAAACACCTCGGGACATCAAAAGACGTCCGGGAAAGCCGATCTTCCCGGAAACAAAGGCCTCCCGGCTCAGGACAAAGGCCCCGTACCGGATCAAACCGCTGTCGGGGAGAAGACGGAAGATCACGCGGGAACAGAGACCGGAAACCATGGGAGCAGAAAGGATGCCGGTCCCTACCTGCGCACTGGAACGGGACATGGCAGTGATGTCTCTTTTTCCGTCAAGGAGGTCGACGTGCCCGAGGCAGACCCCGGACCATCTGGACGCAGTCCGAACGCTCACAGAACAGAAGAGACCGGTTTCACGGAAAGGTTGTCTCAGGCGGCCGCAACTCGGCCGGACAAACCGTTACCCGCCCACAAGGCCTCTTCCATAGAACTGACGATTGAACCGGAAGGCCTGGGAAAGATCGACATAGAGGTATCCGTCCACAACGGAGAAGTGAGGGCTGAACTCGGGATAGAAAGACTCAAGAGCCTGCTCGACATACAGAACAACATGCCCCAGCTCTTCGACAGCCTTGCAAAGGCCGGATTGACACCCGGAGGTTTTTCGCTCTTCCTGAAAAACAGGGGCGGCAGGGCTTGGACAAAGACCCAGTACGGCATGAAGGAGACGGAGCACATCGATGCTGCGGAACAATTTCAGAAAACAAATCATGACAGGTCCGGGCTGTACAACGTGAGTATCCGCGTATAGCCGCAGGCAGAAGGAGGCAACAGATGAATTCATTGTCAGGCACCGTCGGTAAAGACGACTTTCTGAGGCTGTTCACCACACAGCTCAGATATCAGAACCCTCTTAACCCCATGGACGGTACAGAGTTCACGGCACAGCTTGCACAGTTCAGTTCTCTCGAACAGCTGGTAAACATGGGGAACACCCTCGACAGCATACTCTCATACCAGGACTCTCTCAACAACGCATTTGCGACCAACCTGATGGGCAAGATGATAAAGGCAGACGGAGACCGCGTACACCTCAAGGGCTCAGCCGAGTTCTTCTACGAGGTGCCGCGGGACGTGGAGGCCCTGACCCTCAACATCTACAGCCCGGCCGGTGACGTGGTGAAGACCATAGAGTTCGGCAGACAGCCGGCCGGTACCGGAAGGTATGTCTGGGATGGAACGGACGGAAACGGCGAGCTTCTGCCGGACGGCTTCTATACGGTGAGGTTCTTTGCCACTGACGACAGCGGTGACCCTGTTGCCGTCTCCACCGAGACACTGTCGAGGGTCACCGGTATAAGCTTCGAGGACGGGGTCACTTACCTCGAGCTGGACAGTGATACGAGGGTTTCCCTCGGTGAGATAAAAGAGATCTGGGAAGGAGGTGTTTGAAGATGCTGACAGCACTCTTTTCGGCAATAAGCGGACTCAATGCAAACGGGACTTCTCTTTCGGTGATAGGTGACAATGTGGCAAACATGAACACGGTAGGTTTCAAGGCGAGCAGGGTGGCCTTCGGCGACGTCCTGAGCCAGACCATCACGGGAACCTCGGGCAATTCACAGATTGGACGAGGCGTCCTCGTCAGTGACATCTCCCCCCTGTTCACGCAGGGATCGTTCGAGACAACGGCGAGCGCCCTCGACATGGCCATCGACGGAGACGGCTTCTTCATGGTCAAGGAGAACAACTCAAACTTCTACACGAGGGCAGGACAGTTCACGCTGGACAAGGACGGCTATCTCGTAACCCCCGACAACCTAAGGGTTCAGGGATATCTCTATGACGCAGGAGGAAACGCGACCGGCGTAGTGGGTGACATATCGGTTGCATCCCTCAACAGTGCGCCGCAACAGACCGCCAACGCCTCGCTGTCCGTCAACCTCGACTCAAGAGATGCAGTGACGGGTCCTTTCGATCTCACGAACACGTCCGGAACATCCAACTTCTCGACGTCGCTCACCATCTACGACAGCCTCGGCAACGACCATCTCCTCACCACCTACTTCACCAAGACAGGTGCAGGCACGTGGGAGGCAAACGTCGTCACCGTAACCGACCCGACCACGGATCCTCCGACATACTCGATAGTGGCGACAGAGACACTCCAGTTCGATGACAACGGGAACCTGACAGCTCCTGATCCGCCGGAGTTCACGGCCACGCTCGACTTCTCCCCATGGGGCGCAGCAGCCGGACAGACGATAAGGTTCGACATCGCCGACATGACCCAGTACGGGGCGGACTCGGCCACCGTGTTTCTTACACAGGACGGGTTCACGGCGGGATCGCTCAAGACTCTCAGCGTATCAGAGGACGGCACCATCACGGGAATCTTCACCAACGGACAGACAAAACCGGTGGCCCGGCTCGCGCTGGCGAAGTTTGCAGCCCCGACGGAACTGACCAAGATAGGAAGGAATCTCTATGCCGAATCCTTCTCCTCGGGCCAGCCGATAATAGGGGAGCCAGGCACGGCAGGCATAGGCAGGGTCCTGAGTGCGTCGCTCGAACTCAGCAATGTCGATCTTGCGGAAGAGTTCATAAAGATGATCGCCGCGCAGAGGGGTTTTCAGGCGAACTCGAGGATAATAACCACCACCGACGACCTGCTGCAGGAGGTGGTAAACCTGAAGAGATAGCAACCGCGGAAGATCGGAGGTGGCAGGTGCAGCCCTTGCACCTGTCGCCTATCCCGCGCCACCTGCCGAGACGATCTTCTCCCTCCACTGTCTCGCCTTGAGTATTATCTCCTCCTCCTGAACCGTGACGAGCCTGTATCCGTCTATCAGAAGCCGGCCGTTTACCATCACGCTCTCCACGTCAGAGGATTTTGCCGAGTATACGATGAGGGAGTAGATATTGTAGACCGGTACGAGGTGGGGCTTGTCGAGGTCAAGGACCACCATGTCTGCAAGTTTTCCTCGTTCGAGACTTCCCAGGCTCTCTCCAAGGCCGAGGGCCTCTGCCCCCATGCGCGTGGCCATCAACAGTGCAGTCCGTGCAGAGAGTGCAGTGGGATCATCGGAAACCGCCTTGTGCAGTTTTGCAGCTGTAGACATCTCGCTCATCACATCGAGGTCGTTGTTGCTCGCCGCGCCATCGGTGCCGAAGACAACCCTCACCCCTGCGTCGAGCATCCTGACGACCGGGGCTATTCCCGAGGCAAGCTTCAGATTGCTCTCGAGACAGTGAGAGACGCTCACCCCGCGCTCGGCCAGTATCTCTATCTCGCGCTGGGAGGGCCAGACACAATGGGCTGCGACCACGCGGGAGTTCAGAAGCCCGTGGGAGTCGAGATGCTCGATCGGGGTCTTGCCGTAAAGCCTCATCACCTCTTCCACCTCCCAGCGGGTCTCGCACAGGTGTGTGTGCACGGGGACATCGTATTGTTCTCCCATCATCAGTGCCTTACGGTATGTCCCGGGACTGCACGTGTAGGGAGCGTGAGGTGCAATAGAGGGGGTTATCAGTTCATCCTCCCTCCATCTGCTTATGAAGTCCTCGGCCCTCTCGAAGTACTCAGCCGTGTCTTGCACGGCGGTGGTCGGAAAGTCGAGGATTCCGGCTCCGAGGACGGCCCTCATCCCGAGCTTCTTTATCCCCTCCGTGGAAGCATCCTCGAAGAAGTACATGTCGTTGTAGAGCGTAACGCCGGCCCTCACCATCTCGAGGCAGGCCAGTGCGGTTGCGTCCCTGACGAAGTCAGGGCTCAACCACCTCTCCTCTGCAGGCCAGATGTTCTCTTCGAGCCAGTTCTTCAGTGGAAGGTCGTCGGCCAGGCCCCGGAAGTACACCATGGCGGCATGGGTATGGGTGTTGACAAGGCCCGGCATAACCGCCTTTCCGCTGCCGCCCACGACTCTGTCCGGCAGGTACCTGGCCTCCAGGTCATCAGACGGCCCTACATCGACAATACGCCCCGCCCTGACTGCCACGGCCCCGCCGCGCAGGGGCTCTTCGCTGTCTGTCATGGTGAGGACATAATCACCTTTTACGATGAAGTCGACCGGTTCTTTGTGCATGCCTCAGCCCTGCCATGGTACTCCTGGATGGAGCGTATGGTCAGACGTCTCTCTTTCAGCCCCTCGAGCGCCCTTGCCACTGCCCTGGCACCGGATATGGTCGTGGTATACGGGACCTTGTACTCGAGGGCACTCTGCCTTATGTAGAAGGAATCCTTCCGAGCCGTTGCACTCTCGATGGTATTTATTATGAAGCTTATCTCTTTGTTCTTTATGAGATCGACGACATTCGGTCTTCCTTCCTTGAGCTTGTTCACCGTATCGACGTCAAGGCCATGCCCTTTCAGGAAAGCGGCGGTCCCTCTCGTGGTCACGATCCTCAGCCCCTGAGCGACGAATATCCTGGCGATCTCGAGGACCTGCGGCTTGTCCTCGTCCCTAACACTTATGAAGACCTTGCCTTCAAGCGGTATCTGGTTGTTGGCGGAGGCCTCGGCCTTTGCATAGGCAAGGCCGAAATCCCTGTCTATCCCCATAACCTCACCCGTCGACTTCATTTCAGGCCCCAGGATGGTATCGACTCCCGAAAACCTGTCGAAAGGAAAGACCGCTTCCTTTACCGCCACATGCCCGGGTTCTGGATCCGCCGTGAGTCCGAGGTCCCTGAGCTTCAAGCCGGCCATGACCTTTGCAGCCGTCTTTGCAAGCGGAACACCTGTCGCCTTGCTCACGAAGGGAATGGTCCTCGACGCCCTCGGATTCACCTCCAGCACGTATATGTCCGTGTTCTTCACCGCGAACTGCACATTCATCAAACCAACAACCCCCAGTTCCACGGCAAGCGCCCTCGCCTGCCTCTTTATCTCGTCGACCGTCTCTCTGGAGAGTGAAAAGGGTGGAAGGGAGCAGGCCGAGTCACCCGAGTGAATCCCTGCCTCTTCGATGTGCTCCATCACGCCTCCTATTATGACCGTCTCTCCATCCGAGACCGCGTCCACATCCACCTCGACGGCATCCATTATGTATTTGTCTATGAGCACGGGATGCTCAGGAGACGCCTTCACCGCCCTGCGCATGTAGTCCCTCAGGGAAGCCTCGTCATAGACTATCTCCATGGCCCTGCCCCCAAGCACGTAGGACGGCCTGACCATTACCGGATATCCGATCTCTCCCCCTATCTTGACGGCCTCGTCAGTACTCATGGCCGTTCCGCTGTCGGGCTGCCTGAGGCCGAGTTTATGCAGGAGCTCCTTGAAGCGCTTTCTGTCCTCGGCACGGTCAATGGCATCAGGTGGAGTACCGAGAATCCTCACGCCTTCCCTCTCCAGAGGCACGGCCAGTTTCAGGGGGGTCTGTCCCCCGAACTGTACGATGACGCCCTCGGGCCTTTCCAGTTCTATTATATTCAAGACATCCTCAAGAGTCAGCGGCTCGAAATACAGCCTGTCCGACGTGTCATAGTCGGTGCTTACGGTCTCTGGATTGCAGTTCACCATTATGGTCTCGTAACCCATATCCTTGAGGGCAAAGACCGCATGAACACAGCAGTAGTCGAACTCTATCCCCTGCCCTATACGGTTGGGGCCGCTTCCGAGGATCATTATCTTCCTGCGGCCTGACGGCCTCGCCTCGCATTCAACCGCAGGAACAGACAGCGTATTCCCCGATCCATCCCCCGGCGGCTCGTTTCCGCTGCCTTTCACCTTCGTCGCATCCTTGCCCAGCCTGTAGAACGGTCTCTCATACGTGGAGTACAGATAAGGTGTGTACGCCTCGAACTCCGCGGCACACGTATCGACCATCTTGTAGGCGGCACGCACGTTGAAGCGGCCTCTGCACGCCCTTATCTCCGCCTCTGTAAGCCCGGTAAGGGCTGCAAGACGTATGTCTGAAAATCCCCAGGACTTCGCCTTGTAAAGGAGCGCGGGGCTCAGGGACGTAGATTGCGAATCCCTGATCCCGTTCTCCAGCTCGATTATCTCCCTGATGTTATTCAGGAACCAGGGGTCTATTTTCGTTATCTCATGAACGTCACCGACGCTCAGTCCCTCCCTGAAGGCCTGGGCCACGTACCAGAGTCTCTCACTGTTCGGCACCTTCAGCTTATCCCTTATCAAGTCGAGCCCCGCAGGCCTCTCTTCGAGGCCGTAACTGTCCGCCTCGAGGCTCCTCAGGGCCTTCTGCAGCGACTCCTTGAATGTCCTGCCTATGGACATCACCTCTCCGACAGACTTCATCTGGGTTGTGAGTGTAGGGTCTGCCTCGGGAAACTTCTCAAAGGCGAACCTCGGGATCTTTGTTACAACATAGTCGATCGTGGGTTCGAAGCTGGCAGGGGTCTCCCGCGTTATGTCATTCGATATCTCGTGCAGGTTCAGGCCGACCGCCAGTTTTGCGGCAATCTTTGCGATCGGGAATCCCGTTGCCTTGGATGCAAGGGCTGAAGAACGCGACACCCTCGGGTTCATCTCTATCACGACCATCCTTCCATCCTCGGGGTTGAGGGCGAACTGAATGTTGCTGCCGCCGGTATCGACACCTATCTCCCTGATTACCGCAATCGATGCATCCCTCATTCTCTGGTACTCCTTGTCGGACAGGGTCTGAGCAGGGGCGACAGTGATCGAGTCTCCGGTATGTACACCCATGGGATCGAGATTTTCAATGGAGCAGATTATGACAACGTTGTCATGTCCGTCCCTCATCACCTCGAGTTCGTATTCCTTCCAGCCGAGTACCGACTCTTCCACCAGCACCTGGCTTACGGGGCTCAGCTTTAGTGCATTCTCGAGCAGCACACGGTACTCCTCGAGATTATAGGCCACAGCCCCGCCGGTACCGCCGAGAGTGAAGGCGGGCCTCAGTATGGCGGGAAAACCGATATGCCCCACCACATCGAGCCCCTCCTCGATACTGTTGACGGCGCTGGAACGCGGGACCTCGAGGCCGATCCTCGCCATGGCGTCCTTGAAGAGGTCCCTGTCCTCGGCCTTCCTTATTGCGTGCAGTTTCGCCCCTATCAGCTCGACGCCGTGGCGTTCCAGGACACCGGATTCGGCAAGCTCGACAGTGAGGTTCAGGGCCGTCTGCCCGCCCATCGTCGGCAGGAGGGCGTCAGGACGTTCTCTCTCTATGATCAGCTCGATTATCTCTGCGGTCAGCGGCTCTATGTAGGTAATGTCCGCCATCTCGGGATCGGTCATGATGGTAGCCGGATTCGAGTTGACGAGAACCACCTCATAGCCCTCTTCCCGGAGTGCCTTGCATGCCTGCGCACCCGAGTAATCGAACTCGCAAGCCTGCCCGATCACTATAGGTCCTGAACCTATCAGGAGTATCTTCTTGATATCATCTCTCTTTGGCACGGTCACCTCACCTGATTTTTATGTATGAAAAGAAAGTCCTGTGGACTCCCTGATATGCGTTATACCTCAACATATTTCCTGAGCTTCTCAACGACTGCATTCGCCTCTGACTCCGTCCTCGTGGTCAATACAGTGAATGCCTCGCCGTCAAACCTCAGTTCCACGCTGTAGAAATCCTCTGTCTGCCCGAATCCCGGGATGACGGTGCCATGCTGCAAGGCTATCCTCTTCACGAAGGCCACACCATCGGGATTCTCCGGCTCAATCCGCGTGTGAACAATCCTGATGTCAGCAAGAGAGTCAAGCCGCCGCCTCAGTGTCCTGCTTCCAAAAGGTTTCCTGAGCGTTATGCTGACCGTCTTTTCCCCGAGATCAAAGACCGTCTCGAGACACGGCTCTTTGAACAGGAACACCCTTGCAAGCGGAAAGGCTGCCACAAATACCGCTGCGGCAACGATATAGTGCACCGGCTGTAATTCGCCCCTGAGGGCAAAGAAGACCAGCACGGCAGCAGCCGCTGCAGCGCCGACAAGACTCGCGGAGAACTCCCGGTTGTATATCCCGCTGTGGAGCACACTGCCGCGTTCCACAGCGAATGATGTCGTCTTGAGTGTAATCCTGCTGTCTTCGATCTCGACCCTGTACGTACCGGATTCGTTCATCGACTGTCTTCCATCATCTCCCTGAATCTCGCAAAGAGGTGCATCGAGTCGTTCGGCCCCGGACCCGCCTCGGGGTGATGCTGGACCGAGAAGGCCGGCAGGTCGACATGCTCCATCCCCTCTTCCGTGCCGTCGTAGAGATTCTTGTGCGTAAGCCTCACCTTGGAACCGAGACTGCCGATCTCCACACAGTAGTTGTGATTCTGCGACGTGATCTCCACCTTTCCGGTCAGCAGGTCCATTACAGGGTGATTGCCCCCGTGATGTCCGAACTTGAGCTTGTAGGTGCTCCCTCCCATGGCAAGTCCGAGTATCTGATGGCCCAGGCATATTCCGAAGATCGGGACCCTGCCGAGGAGCTTCCTTGCGTTCTCCATACCGTAGACGACCGCTTCGGGATCACCGGGGCCGTTGCTCAGGACCACTCCTTGAGGATTCATGTCGAGCACCGCCTCGGCAGGCGTCTCAGCCGGCACCACTGTTATGTCAAAGCCGGCATCCGCAAGGTTTCGGAGTATGTTGAGCTTGACGCCGAAGTCATATACGACCACCCTCTTCAGCTGCACGTCTTTCCCGAGTTTTGAATCTTGAGTTTTGAATCTTGAATCTTGAATCTTGAGCTTTGAGTCCCCCCACCTCCAGACCTTCTCGTCCCAGCTGTATTGCCTGTCAGTGGTCACGAGCTTGACGAGGTCCACCCCGCCTATGCCCGGATGCGCCCTCACCTTTTCATACAGGCTCTCCGGCACATCGTCCTCGGTCGAGATGATCCCCATCCTGGCCCCGAAGTTCCTTATGTGTCTCGTAAGCGCCCTTGTATCTATCCCCTTGACCGCCACTATGCCGTGTCTTCTCAGATAGTCTTCAAGGGTGCCTTTGGACCGCCAGTTACTGGGATAATCGACGCATTCCTTTACGACGAATCCCTCGACCTTCGGGCCGCCGGCTGATTCTTCGTCCTCCCCGTTTACGCCATAGTTGCCCATCTGCGTGTATGTCATGGTGACTATCTGTCCCTTGTACGAAGGGTCTGTCAGTATCTCCTGGTAGCCGGTCATGGACGTGTTGAAGACGACCTCCCCCATGGCCTCACCGTCAGCACCAAAGGACTCACCTTCGAACACCGTTCCGTCTGAAAGGACGAGCAAAGCCTTTTTCATTCAACCTCCGGTATATCTTCTCTTTTTAAGTCCCTACCGCCGGAACCCGATGCGCCTGCTCCGGCATCCATCAAGTTCAGGCGGCAACGCCGCCGTTAATTATATCATATAACCGCGCATAGAAGTCTCACAGCCCGGCCGTCCGCCCGGAGAAGGCATTTGTCCCTGAGAGGAAGACGAGCGGACAAGCGGATAAAGGGCTTGATTCATGCAGGAGCAGCGGTTGAGTGAGCAGGTATCCGGGTAAGGATGGAAGAAAGGAGGAGCGGGGAGAGTACTCCCCGCTCCGGTGAAACATTGTTGTCAACTTGTCCGAAATCAGAATGCGGCTGAGATCTGGATGGTGAGACGGTTGTCCTTTGTTTCCGTGTCGGGAACGTCCACCTGTGTCCAGTATTCGGCCATCGCCTTTATGTTCTGTGTGAAGTAGTACGAGGAGTTGAGAGTGAGTTCGCTGTACTGGTCATTGCCGTCGTTCTTCTCGTAGCTGTCGACCCTGATCAGTGGCACTATCCAGGGCCTGGAGTTCTTCGACATCACATAGAGGGCCTGGAAGTACCAGGCGTTGTTCTTCTCCTTGGCTCCGGCGGCATTGTCATCCTCGGCGCTGAGGAAGACGCCCATGAACCTGAAGTCGTTGTAGTCAGCCTGGAAATCGAGACCGAGACGCCTGAAGTCACGGGTGATGCCTGCAGTGGCATCCTCCCACTGACCGTCCATTCCGAAGAATCCGATCATCGTATTGGGGATCACGTCCCAAGCCGCCCTCAGGTGAAGGTTCTTGGCCTCTTCACCCTCTGCATCCGCTGCTACGCCGCTGAGCCCGACTGAATAGAACACGTTGCTGATCGGCCTGCCGGAGAGAGAGACCACCTGACGAGAGCTGCGCAGCTTGCCGCCGGCGTCGGCACCGCCGAAAACCTGGTCGACCACCGAATACTTGCCCCTTGTAAGCACACGTGAAGAGTATGTATCGTAGGGGTCGGCCCAGAGCAGATCAGAGTATGAGAACTGCAGGTTCAGCAGTTCCGAATGGTGGTACTCGAGGGCAACGGTCGGGATCTCGACGTTGAACCCGGTCTCGTCCTCCGCCTCGAACTCCAGGAAGCCGGAGACATTCTTATAGAGGATTCCCGCGGCGATGAGCTCAGCCTCATGCAGCGACCTCAGCTGCCTTTCACCGCTCTTCTTCTTGTCATAAGGCCTGGCAGTCAGCACAGCGGAGACAGGAAAGGTCTTACCGAGGTACAAATCGTCAGAGATTGCAACATCCTTGTCCTGAACCCCGGGGAACTTGTAACCGTTCTCCTTGAACGACCTGCCCGTGGCGTTCAACATAGGCCATGCAGTATGACATGCACTGCAGTCGGTCTTGTACTTCCTGGCAAACGACGGAACAGCCTCGGCATCCTGGACTGATACTGAAATGATGCCCGCTACAAACAACAACACAATGAAGATACCCATCACACTAAAACGTCTTCCCATGTAAACCTCCTCAGTTCTTGAAACCCTATCAAGCTTTTCTCGTAATTGAAGCAGAGCAACCCCGCCTGTCTATGATATCAACACTGCAAAATATCGTATGCCTGTAGACCACCTCCCCTCATGCCTGACGTTACATGAAAAATCAATTGAAACAACAACATTGAAACAATGAATTATATTACCTAACCCTCCTGCATGTCAAGCACAAAACAGACCGCAGGGCCGGCCGGAAAACGGCCTGCACGCAAGCCGATGTATACTATAACTGTTTGACCGCTCCGGAATCAATCTCATGCATCCGGCCCTTACAGATGACGGCCACAGGCCTGCCCCTCAGACGCCAGCCGCCAAAGGGAGTGTTTCTGCCCATTGAAGCGAAACCTTCCGGATCAACCGTGAACTCCCTGTCCGGGTCCAAGAGGACGACGTCTGCAGCCGCCCCCTTTCTGAGGCTTCCCCTTTCTATGCCTGTAATCATTGCAGGGTTCAGCGCCGTCTTCTCGACGAGGTCCCGCATGGACAGGACTCCCTCCTCCACCAGCCTGAGGCACAGCGGCAGCGCTGTTTCAAGGCCCGAGATTCCTGAAGCGGCCTTGTCAAACTCGCACAGCTTCTCATCCATGTGGTGGGGGGCGTGGTCTGTGGCGATGACGTCGATCGTACCGTCCGCAAGGCCCTCCTTCAATGCCTCCACGTCCCTTTCCGTCCTCAGTGGCGGATTCACCTTGGCATTCGTATTGTAGCCGTAGACCACCTCCTCCGTGAGGGTGAAGTAGTGCGGACACGTCTCTGCAGTGACGGCTATGCCGGCCTTCTTCGCCTCTCTCACGGCCCTGACACCTCCGGCAGTGGATACATGTGCAATGTGGAGCCTCCCCCCTGTAAGCGCTGCAAGCTCTATGTCGCGCTTGATCATTACGACCTCCGCCGCTGCAGGTATCCCCCTGAGCCCGAGCCTGACCGACAGGGCCCCTTCATTCATGACACCACCGGCAGAGAGTCCCGCGTCTTCCGCATGCGAGATAACAGGAACACCGAAAACCCTGGAGTATTCAAGGGCTCTCCTCATCAGCAGGCTGTTCATTACCGGGAAGCCGTCGTCAGAGAACGCCACGCACCCGGCATCTCTCATCATGCCCATCTCCGCAAGCTCTTCGCCCTTCTGCCCCTTGGTGATCGCCCCGATGGTATAGACATAGCAGGCTCCTTCGGCATACGCCTTCCTGAGAATGAACTCCGTGACCGTCTCATTGTCGTTTACCGGCTTTGTATTGGGCATACAGCATACCGTTGTGAAGCCGCCCCTTACAGCGGCCATCGTACCAGTCTTTATGGTCTCCTTGTACTCGTACCCTGGCTCTCTGAGGTGAACATGCATATCGACAAGTCCTGGAAGGACATACAGACCCGAGGCATCGATGATTTCAAGTCTTGAATTTTGAATTTTGAATCTTGAGTCTTGAGTCTTGAATTCTGAATCTCGAATCTCGAGCTCCCTTATCCTCCCATCCTCTATCAGCAGGTCGCCCTTTCCGTCCATCCCCTGAGAGGGATCGATTATGTGTCCGTTTCTTATCAAGAGGTTCAAGCCTTTTTTCATCTCTCACGTCCTCTCCCGTTCTCCGTCATCATTCAGTCCCCGCTCCTCCATCCGGAAAGCAGATACAGAACAGCCATCCTGACTGCAATCCCGTTTGTCACCTGCTCGAGTATTACAGACTGGGCGCTGTCGGCAACGTCCGACGCTATCTCGATTCCCCTGTTCATCGGGCCTGGGTGCATGACCGTCGCCCCCGGCTTTGCAAGAGCAAGCCGTTCCCTGGTCAGCCCCCAGAGCCTGAAGTATTCGTCCGTGGTGGGAAAGAACCCCGTATCCTGCCTTTCCATCTGTATACGGAGCATCATGACAACGTCGGCATCCCTCAGTCCATCCTCCATACTGTGGAAGACTTCTATGTCAGGGTCGACGAGCCCCTCGGGGATCAGCGTGGGAGGACCGATAAGCCTGACCTCTGCACCAAGTGTCCTCAGACAGTATATATTGGACTTTGCAACACGACTGTGCAGGATGTCGCCCACAATTGCAATCCTGAGCCCCCTTACGGCGCCGTTCTTCTCCATGATCGTGAAAGCATCAAGAAGCGCCTGGGTAGGATGCTCGTTTATACCGTCACCTGCATTGATTACCGAGGCCTTGAGGTGCCTGGCAAGGAGATGAGGGACCCCTGACGAGGAGTGCCTGATTATGACAACGTCGGCACCGAGGGCCTGTATGGTCATCGCCGTATCGATCAGGCTCTCTCCCTTCACCACAGAGCTGGCAGATACGGAAAAGTTTATCACATCGGTGCTCAGTCTCTTTGCGGCAAGCTCGAAAGACGTCCTCGTCCTGGTGGATGGCTCGAAAAAGAGGTTGACGACGGTCTTCCCCCTCAGGGTCGGGACCTTCTTGATGTCCCTGCGCAGCACGTCCCTGAATCCCACGGCAGTATCAAGAATCAGCTCTATCTCTTCAAGGGACAGGTCCTTTATGCCTACGATATCCTTGTTTTTGAGCTGCTGACCCGCCTCTCCCACTTAGACCTTCTCTCCTTGCACGTGTAATTTTACAACCGGACGCCCCGTCACTGCCTCACGAGCACTACCCTGTCCCTGCCGGCCTCCTCTGAAAACTCCACCTCCACGGTCTCTCCAACGGACGTCGGGATGTTCTTTCCCACGAAGTCGGCCCGTACGGGCAGCTCCCTGTGACCCCGGTCGATGAGGACGGCAAGTTCGATCCTTGCAGGCCTTCCTATGTCCATCAGTGCATCCATCGCCGCCCTTATGGACCGGCCGGTGAAAAGCACATCGTCCACCAGCACGACCACCTGTCCGGTTATCTCGAACGGAATATCGGTCTTTCTCACCGCTGGATACTCCTTGCGGATGTTAAGGTCATCCCTGTAAAGGGCGATATCGAGCGCACCAACCGGCACATCGCGCCCCTCTATGGACTTTATCTTCTCGGCAAGCCGCTTTGCGAGATGGACGCCTCCCCTCTGGATACCCACCAGGCAGAGCCCCTCGACCCCCCTGTTCTTCTCGAGAACCTCGTGAGCCATCCTCGTGATGGTCCGATCCATGTCCTTGCTGTCGAGGAGATCCTTAGGCATAACACAAAAAGACCTTTCCCCCTGTGTTCAGGGAAAAGGTCTTTGGCAGATTGATCGAAGTCCACAGGATAATCTTGAAACCTCTTGTCTTACCGGCCTCGCCGGGTCGGTTTAAAGACGGTTATATTAAAACACGAATGTCCATCGTTTTGCAACGAGGAACTTCTCTACTGGCCTCTCTTTTCAGCAAGCTGCACCCTGATCATCGCCCTGTCGAGGGCAGCCTGCGCACGGGCGAAGTCGATCTGCTCCTGCTTCCTCAGCCTCTCCTCGGCTCGCCTCATGGCATTTCGCGCCCTTTCGACGTCTATGTCCTCGGCACGTTCTGCGCTGTCGGCCAGTATCAGGACCCTGTCGTCGCTCACTTCCGCGTAACCGGAATTCACAAAGACATAGCTTACCGTCCCGCCCTTCTTGCACACGAGCATCCCGATCTTCAAGGTGGTCACGAAAGGGACATGGCCCGGCAGCACTCCGAACTCGCCCTCCGAGCCGGTCGCTACCACTTCATCGACCTCTTCCTTCAGGACCGGACCGTAAGGAGAGACTATCTCTAGGGTTAGTTTGTCCGCCATTTAAAAACTCCGTTCATCCGTCATTTTAGATTGCATCAACCCTTGCTCCAGCCGAGCTTTGCAGCCTTCTCCTCGGCCTCCTCTATGGTACCGACCATATAGAAGGCTTGCTCGGGCATGTCGTCGTATTTACCTTCGATTATGGCGTTGAAGCCCTTTATCGTGTCTTCCAGCTTCACGTACTTTCCGGGTGTTCCGGTAAACGTCTCAGCGACGTGGAAGGGCTGGCTCAGGAATCTCTGGATCTTCCTCGCCCTTGCAACCGTCAGCTTGTCATCCTCGGAAAGTTCCTCCATGCCGAGTATTGCTATGATGTCCTGGAGCTCCTTGTACCTCTGCAGGATCATCTGGACACCCCTCGAGACACTGTAGTGTTCCTCTCCCACAACCCTCGGGTCGAGCGCCCTCGATGTGGAATCCAGCGGGTCGACGGCTGGATATATTCCGAGCTCCGAGATCTGCCTTGAAAGAACGACCGTCCCGTCCAGGTGAGTGAATGCCGTGGCGACAGCCGGGTCCGTCAGGTCGTCTGCAGGAACGTATATGGCCTGCATGGATGTAATCGAGCCCTTCTTGGTCGTAGTGATCCTCTCCTGAAGCATGCCCATGTCAGTGGCGAGGTTCGGCTGGTAACCGACGGCTGACGGCATTCTGCCGAGCAGTGCCGAGACCTCGGAACCCGCCAGCGTATACCTGAATATATTGTCTATGAAGATAAGGACGTCCTGTCCCTGGTCCCTGAAGTACTCGGCGGCGGTAAGCGCAGTAAGGGAGACCCTCAGCCTTGCACCAGGGGGTTCGTTCATCTGACCGTAAATGAGCGCTGCCTTGTCGATAACGCCTGACTCCTTCATCTCGAGGTAAAGGTCGTTCCCCTCCCTCGTCCTCTCGCCGACACCGGCAAACACGGACACACCGCCGTGAACCATGGCGATGTTGTGGATCATCTCCATTATGACGACGGTCTTGCCGACCCCTGCACCGCCGAACATTCCCATCTTGCCCCCTCTGACAAACGGCACGAGCAGGTCGAAGACCTTAACCCCGGTCTCAAAGACCTGTGTGGTCGGCTCCTGCTCGGCAAACTCCGGGGCCAGCCTGTGTATCGGCCATCTCTCTTCCGCCTCGATCGGGCCGGCCTGGTCATAAGGATCACCCACGACATTGATTATCCTGCCGAGGGTCGCTTCACCGACAGGAACAGTTATCGGCTGGCCTGTATCGACGGCGGTCATTCCACGAACAAGGCCATCCGTGGGACCCATTGCGATCGACCTGACCGTATTCTCCCCGAGGTGGGACGCCACCTCAAGGGTGAGATTGATCTCTGCGGTTCCTTTTTCAGGGTCTGCTGGTTGCTCTATCTTCAGGGCATTCAGTATCGCAGGCAGTTCTGTCTCAAACTCCACGTCAACCACTGCTCCAATCACCTGAACAACCTTTCCTTTATTCATCCTTAATACCTCCTCTATTGATTGTCTGTATTGACGTTTGACGGTTCAAAGCTCAAGGCGGCATTCAGCCCGTCAACCTCATGTCCTGAAAGAAATCGAGTACAAAGCAGGCCAGCAACCCCGTCAATCCTTGATCGCCTCGGCACCACCGACTATATCCATCAGCTCCTTGGTGATGGTAGCCTGACGCGCCTTGTTGTACTCGAGCGTCAGCTTGTCTATCATGTCCTCGGCACTCTTGGTTGCGTTCTCCATTGCGGTCATCCTCGCCGCCTCTTCCGACACGCGTGACTCCAGCATCGTCCTGTAGAGCTGAATCTCGACGCTCTTGGGCAGCAGCCTGCTGAAGATCTCCTCCTCTGCAGGCTCGAAAAGGAAGTCCTTCATCTCCGACTCCTCTTCATGTTCCATCCCCCCTATGGGCAACAGCCGGAGCCTGGTGACGTTCTGGACGGCAACCGACCTGAACTCATTGTATATCAGGTACAGCTCGTCGAAAGTCTCATCGATGTACTTGTTCATCAAATCAGAGGCGATCTCCTGGACCGCTGAATAGGATATGTTTCCGGAGAGTCCGGTCCACGCCTCCCTCAGTGGAACATTCCTGCGCTTGAAATAATCCCTTGCCTTTCTGCCGATGGTACTTATACTTATCTCAAACCCTTCGTTCTTGAGATCCGTGATCATGAGCTCTGCGGCCTTCAGGACGTTCGTGTTGAAGGCACCACAAAGCCCCTTGTCACTTGTAAGGACCAGTATCTCTACGGTCTTTCTCGGTCTCACCTTCAGCAGCGGATGCATGTCCTGCTCTCCCGGCTGCGCAAGTGACAACAGCACCTCTCTCATCTTGTCGGAGTAGGGCCTCAGGGCGAACATCCTGTCCTGTGCCCTCCTGAGCTTGGCCGCCGAGACCATCTTCATGGCCCTTGTGATCTTCGACGTACTCTTGATCGAGTTTATTCTTCTCTTTATATCGCGTAGGGTTGCCATATCTCTCCCTTTACTGTCTGGTTTCGAACCCTGCCACACTGCATATCCGCAGCCCGGGCAGGAGACTAATTATCATGATTATGGCTGAAACGTCGACTTGAATGCGGTTATCGCCTCGTTGATCTTGTTCTTGAGGTCCTCGTCAAGGGCCTTTTTGTTCATTATCTCTTCCTTGATCTCAGGCTTCTGACTCCTGAAATAGCTGAGGAGTCCCTGCTCAAAGTTTCCTATGGACTCCACGGGAAGGTCGTCAAGGAAGCCCTGCGTACCCGCATACAGCACGATTATCTGTTCGTCAAGCGGCAGCGGCTGGTACTGGTCCTGCTTCAGCAGCTCCACCATCCTCTTTCCACGCTCGATCTGCATGAGTGTCGCCTTGTCGAGGTCTGAACCGAACTGGGCGAATGCTGCCAGTTCCCTGAACTGTGCAAGATCCAGCCTCAGGGTTCCCGCAACCTGCTTCATCGCCTTGGTCTGTGCGGCACCGCCGACACGGCTGACCGATAGGCCGACGTTGACGGCAGGCCTTATGCCTGCGTAAAAGAGATCGGGCTCGAGGTATATCTGACCGTCCGTAATGGATATGACATTGGTAGGTATGTACGCAGAGACGTCACCGGCCTGCGTCTCGATTATCGGCAGGGCGGTAAGAGAGCCGCCGCCGAGTTTGTCGGAGAGCTTAGCCGCCCTCTCGAGCAGTCTCGAATGGAGGTAGAAGACGTCACCCGGATACGCTTCACGTCCGGGAGGACGCCTCAGCAGGAGAGAAAGCTGCCTGTAAGCAGCGGCCTGCTTGCTCAAGTCGTCGTATATGATAAGGGCATGCTTGCCGTTGTCCCTGAAGTACTCTCCCATTGCACAGCCTGCATAAGGGGCGATATACTGAAGCGGGGCAGGCTCTGAAGCTGTAGAGGTGACGATGATCGTATAGTCGAGGGCCCCGTTCTCCTCGAGGGTCTTGACCACCCTGGCAACCGACGCCCTCTTCTGGCCGACCGCAACATATATGCAGTAGACATCACTGCCCTTCTGGTTTATTATGGCATCGATCGCAATGGCCGTCTTTCCGGTCTGGCGGTCGCCTATTATGAGCTCCCTCTGTCCCCTGCCTATCGGAATCATTGCATCTATCGCCTTCAGTCCCGTCTGGAGGGGCTCACCCACGGGCTGCCTGTCCACTATGCCGGGAGCCACTATATCCACATGCCTTGTCTCCTTCGTATCGATGGGACCCTTACCGTCGATCGGCTGGCCTATGGCGTTGACGACCCTGCCGAGCATCGCCTCACCTACGGGAACCTCCATGATCCTGCCGGTGCGCTTTACTATGTCTCCTTCCTTTATGAGGGTGTCCTCACCGAAAAGCACCGCACCGACCATGTCTTCCTCGAGGTTCAGCGCCATACCGAAGACGTTGTTCGGAAACTCCAAGAGCTCACTCGCCATGGCGTTTTCCAGCCCATACACCCTGGCTATACCGTCGCCAACGCTCAGGACGGTACCGATCTCACTGACGTCAACCTTCTTTTCAAAGTCGCTTATCTGCTTCTTGATCAGCTCGCTGATCTCCTCAACCTTGATTTCCATCATATCACCCCTTTATTAACTCTTCTTTTAAAAGCCTGAGCTGCCCTTTCAGGCTGCTGTCGTACATCGTGCTGCCGACCTTCACCACGATACCGCCAAGGAGTTCCGGGTCATAGACGTACTCGATGTCAACATCCCTACCGGTAAGCTTCTTGAGGGACGACACGAGCCTCTCTTCATACTCACCGCTGAACTTGAACGGTGTGACAACCGTCGCCTTGGCCTTCTTCTTCTTCTCAAAGTAGATATTCATGAAGTGCCTTATGATGTCCGGCAGTACCGATACCGCCTTGCGCTGAGCGATGAAGACGAGAAACTTCTTCACCTCATCGCAGAAGTCCAGCTTGTCTGAAAGTCCCTCTATAGTCTTCCGCCTCTCGTCCTCCTCAAAGAGTGGACTGAGGAAGAAGTTCTTTATCTCATTGCTTGCATTCATCAGCTCGTTGACGATATTCAGCTCGGTGATGGCCCTTTCGGCCAAATCCACGCCGGTGACGTTGAAAAGCATCCTTGCATACTTCTTGGCAAACTTCTTTTCCTTACCCGCCATACTAACCCTCTAACCTCTTGATCGACTCTTCGAGCAGCTTCAGCTGCTCCTCTTCCGTAAGCCTCTCCCTGAGCCTCTTCTCCGCCAGCCTCAATGCCAGCCCCGAAGCCTCAGCCCTGAGGGCCGCCTTTGCGTTCTTCAGTTCCATCTCTATATTCGTCCGTGCCTGCTGCCTGATCTTCTCGCTCATCTCCCTGCCCTGCTCCACCAGACTGTCATGCTCCGCCTGGCCGGACTGCTTCGCAGAGGATATTATCCTCTCTATCTCCTGATCCTTGAGTTTCAGTTTCTCCTCGACTTCATGAAGCGCCTTCTGCGCCAGCTCCTTTGCCTCTCTCGCCTCGGCGAGCGACTTCTCTATAAGCTCTGTCCTCTGCCTGAAGTACTCCTTCATCGGTTTATTTAGAAACTTGACGAGGATGAAGAGCAGTATGGCAAAGTTCAAGACCTTCCAGAGCCAGTCCTTCCAGTCACCGCCGCCTTCACCCGCTCCCTCCATGGCAAGGGCCACAGCGGCATGAGAGAACAGAAACACGAGGACCACGGCAGCGGATATCAACGGAGAAACAACCCTTCTGAGCCTGAAGACCGTCTTTCGAATTCCGAATATGCGATACTGACTTTTCCTTACGCTCATGACCTTCTCTTTTTCCTTTTCATTGAACCTAAATATTTTTATACTCCCACGAGTTTCTCGACTATCTCTTCGGAGAACCTTCTGACGTCCTCGCCGAGCATCTTGCGCACCTTCTCGCTCTCCCTCTTTATCTCGGCACGAGCCGCCTCGATCTCCCTGAGGGCCTCCTCGTGCGCCTTTGCGATCATCTCCTTCTGTTTTTCCACACCCTCCTGCCTCAGTGAGTTGTAGATCTCCTTGGCCTTCTCCCTTGCATCGGCGAGCTCCTCGTTGAACCTGGAAAGCTCCTCGTCCTTCCTCTCGTTGAGCCTCTTTGCCTCTTCAATGGCACCGTCGATGTTTTCCTTCCGCTCCTTGAAAAGGTTCAGGAGAGGCCTGAAAAGCAGGACGTTCAGCAGGAACAGCAAAACGAGAAAGTTGACTGACTGGACCAAAAACCATTTGTTAAGTTCGATCATTTTCTCACCAGTGGGTTTAAGTTTTACTCAGTTATGTTAAATTTGTGGTGAACTTTATCACAGATATTTATCCTTTGTCAAGAAGACGGAGAAAAAAAATTCTTATGGAATCAAAAGTTTTTTAAATTGATCTGCTCGTGCAATATGCTATAATGCTATAGTGAGGGCGTGTCGTAAAAATTTTCCATTATTATTCTAAGGAGGAGACATGGCTTTTTGGGACAAGCTGAAAAAAGACATCAAGAAAGGAATCGACGAAGGCTTGCACGTCTTCAAGGAAGGAACGACCGTCATCAAGAAGAGGGCCGAAACCCTGTCCGACGACGTAAAAAGCAAGGTAAAGATCTTCGAGCTCAAGCAGAAGATACAGGTCCACCTTACCGACCTTGGCGGCAGGGTCTACGAGATCGCTTCGGACAAGAGGAGAAACCCCCTGACAAACGAGAAAGTGAAGTCCATAGTCGAGAAGATAAAAAAGATAGAGGCCCAGATCGAAAAACTGGAAGCCAAGGCGGCAAAGAAGGCGGCTGCGTCCACTACGGCCAGAAAGGGCGCCAGGAAGGCTGCGAGGAAGACGACCGCAAAGAAGACGCCCCGAAAGAGCGCCGAGCCGAGCAAGTCAGCGTCCGGAGGAAGGCGCACCAAGAAGGCATGAAGCCAGCGGGGAGGGCTTCAACCCTCCCCGCGCTGCTAATCCTCCATTGTAATGGCTTCAACCGGACAGACCTCAACGGCCTCCTGACAGTCACACGTGTCGCATGCATCAGGGTTCTTCACATGGGCCTTTCCGTCGTCCTGCATCTCGAACACCTCCGGGCATATAGCCACACACGATTCACATCCCTCACACAGATCCCAGTCAATCACAGGTTTTGCCATCTCAAACAACCTCCTCTTAAAGATATACCCCTGCCATGCAGGTATGTTCGTTCTCCGCACTCTCGAGAGAGAAGAAAGCATCCGTTCGGAACGCACCGCCCGGCCTTTCACAATTTCTTCATCAATCAGAGTGTATAATATAGAGTATAGAATAATAGTATAATATTTCAAACCAAAAGTTAAATGAAAGATTAAATGAAAGAGCAAACACCCTGTCAGCCATCTTGAAGATGCAGATAACCCTACCAATAAAGGGAATGAGCTGTGCCTCGTGCGTAAAGGCCGTCGAGAAGGCCCTCGGCAGGATCGACGGCGTCAGTGACGTATCCGTCAATTTCGCCTCGGAGAAGGCATCCATCACGGCAAGTGATCCAGTGCCGGTTGAAGTCCTCATACAGGCGGTCAAGGCCGAGGGTTACGACGTTGCAACATCCAAGCTCGAGTTTGCCGTCAGGGGAATGTCATGCGCTGCATGTGCCGCGGCGGTCGAACGAGCACTTAAAGGACTCTATGGTGTGGTGGACGTCAATGTCAACCTCGCATCCGAAAAGGCCGTGGTCGAATACATCCCCACCCTCACCGGGTTTGAGGACTTCAAAAAGGCGGTCAAGGCCGAGGGCTACGGTGCGGAAACCATAACGGAAGAGTTCCTGGACCGGGAGAAGGAGGACAGGGAGAGAGAGTACAGGGAGCTCCTGCTCAGGTTCAGGGTCAGTGCAGTTCTGTCGCTGCTCGTATTGATCGGAAGCATATCCGGCATCCCCCTGCTGTCGAACTGGTACATCCTCTTCCTGCTTGCCACCCCTGTACAGTTCTGGGGAGGGCTGAGGTTTTACAGGTCAGCCTGGAGCGCAGCAAAGCACTTCTCGACCAACATGAACACCCTCGTGGCCATGGGCACTTCCGCTGCCTACATCTACAGTGCAACGGCGACCTTCCTCCCTTCGGTATTCGAAAGCGGGGGACTGAAGGCGAACGTCTACTTCGATACTTCGTCGATAATAATCACGCTGATCCTCCTCGGCCGTCTTCTCGAGGCAAGGGCAAAGGGCAGGACGTCCGAAGCCATAAGGAAACTCATGGGCCTCCAGGCGAAGACCGCGCGGGTGGAACGCAACGGACGCGAGACGGAAATCCCCATAGAGGAGGTGGTGGCGGGTGATACGGTCATCGTGAGGCCCGGAGAGAGGATCCCTGTGGACGGGGTCGTAACGGAGGGATACTCATCCGTCGACGAATCCATGCTGACGGGCGAGAGTCTACCTGTTGAAAAGGCCGCCGGAGACATGGTCTTCGGGGGCACCATCAACAAGTTCGGCAGTTTCAAGCTTAGGGCGACGAAGATCGGAAAGGAAACGGCCCTTGCACAGATAATACGTCTTGTGGAAGAGGCGCAGGGAAGCAAGGCCCCGATACAGAGGCTCGCAGACAGGGTTGCATCCATATTCGTCCCGGCCGTAATCACAACGGCAACCGTCACCTTCGCACTATGGTACTTTCTCGGTCCCGAGCCGGCCTTTACGAGGGCCCTGATGAACTTCATAGCCGTGCTGATAATCGCCTGTCCCTGCGCCCTCGGGCTGGCCACCCCTACCGCAATAATGGTCGGCACCGGAAAGGGCGCAGAGAAGGGGATCCTCATAAGGAACGCAGAGGCGCTCGAGACCGCTCACAGGATACAGTCCATCATCATGGACAAGACCGGCACGATAACACGAGGAGAGCCCGAGCTGACCGACATAGTAAGCACCGACGGCACCAGGGGAGATGAAATACTGCGACTGTCTGCATCGGCCGAGAAGGTCTCGGAACACCCCCTTGCCGAGGCCATCATAAAGAAGGCGGAAGAGCAGGGACTCACCCTGACCGACCCGGAAGAGTTCACGGCCATCCCTGGAGGCGGAATACGGGCAAGGATAGGCACTGACAGCATATTCATCGGGAACCTCTCCCTGCTCGAAAAAGAGGGCATAGATCCTGCCGGGGTCTCCGACACGGTCGAGAGGCTCTCTTCAGAAGGCAAGACAGCGGTCCTTGTCTCGGTAAACGGCAGGGTGAGGGGGGTTTTCGGTATAGCTGACTCCATAAAAGAGGGCTCTGTTGAGGCCATATCCGAGCTCAAGAGGATGGGGATCGAAGTCGTAATGCTGACAGGTGACAACGAAAGGACCGCCATGCGCATAGCCGAGATGGTCGGGATCGAGAGGTACTTCGCCGGCGTCTTGCCGGAGGGAAAGGTCGAGGTCGTAAGGAAACTGAAGCAGGAAAGAAAGGTGGTTGCAATGGTGGGTGACGGCATAAACGACGCCCCAGCCCTCGCAGAGGCGGACGTGGGAATAGCCATAGGTACGGGGACGGACATCGCCATGGAGGCATCTGACATAACCGTCATAAAGGGAGACCTGAGAAGCGTGGTCGAGGCGGTCAAGCTGAGCAAACTCACCCTGAAGACGATAAAACAGAACCTCTTCTGGGCATTCTTCTACAATGTCGTGGGCATCCCGGTTGCGGCGGGCATCCTGTATCCGTTCGGAGGCCCCCTGCTGAATCCCGTCTTTGCCTCCGCCGCCATGGCCTTCAGTTCCGTCTCCGTTGTGACCAATTCACTCAGGCTCAGGAAAAAGAGGATCTGAAGGCGGTGCCCGCAGATAAAAAGGGATCGGAAGAACGGATCCTCCTCGCCCATGGCAGCGGCGGCAGGGCAATGCATTCCCTCGTAAGGGAGGTACTGGGTCCGCTGATCAGGATCGAGGACTTCAGAGACGCCGCCACGGTACCGCTGCAGGAAAAGGACAGGCTTTCAAGCGAACTCGTCTTCACCACGGACAGCTATGTCGTATCTCCGCTCTTCTTCCCGGGTGGGGACATCGGTTCCCTCTCCGTAAACGGCACAATCAATGACCTCGCCGTCTCAGGGGCATCGCCACTCTGTCTGTCGCTGAGTCTGATAATAGAAGAGGGGCTTCCCATGGACTCACTCATCAGGATACTCCGCTCCGTGAAAGGGGCGGCAGAGGCGGCAGGGATCAGGATCGTCACGGGAGACACGAAGGTTGTGAACAGGGGTAAAGGCGACGGGCTGTTCATAAACACCTCCGGAGTCGGGGCAGTGCGTCAGGGGGTGAGCCTTTCTCCCAAAAACGTCACTCCCGGCGATGTCGTGATCGTGAGCGGCTCCATCGGAAATCACGGCATGGCGGTCATGGCCGAACGAAACGGCATCGTGTTCGACCCGCCGCTGCTGAGTGATACGGCCGCACTGAACGGATTGGTTGAGGACATGCTATCGCATACGACGGAGATCCGCGTCATGAGAGATCCCACCCGCGGCGGACTGGCAACGACACTGAAAGAGATCGCCCTTGAATCGGGCACGTGTATCGAGATAGAGGAGGAGAGGATTCCGGTGACGGGCAGTGTAAGGGGGGCATGTGAACTGCTGGGCATAGACCCTCTGTATGTGGCAAACGAGGGTGTGCTTGTTGCTTTTGCGGAGAGAAGTGTGGCAAAATCTCTATTGGACAGGATGAAGGAGAACCCCTCCGGCAGAGGCTCCGCAGTAATCGGATGCGTAAAGAAGGAGCCGGAGGGAACCGTGGTTCTCAAGACTTCGATCGGTGGAAGCCGTGTTGTGGATATGCTCCCCGGAGAGCAGCTTCCCCGCATCTGTTAGGTGTCAGGCCGCAAACGGCATGAACGTCCGGTTTCAGCGGATTCAACGGGGATTTGATGCCGGAGAAGCCGGGGGCTGTACAACCCGATATCCGCCTCAGAAGAGACAAACCCATGACAGAAAAAGTTGTACTCCGTTACAAGGACGGTTCGGTTGTCAAAGGCAGTCTCAGGGACTTCTCCGAGACGGCCAAGGAGCTCAGCATCGAAGAGTACCCCTCCGGAAACGTGCTGACCGTCAGGGTCGACCTGTTGAAAGCCATATTCTTTGTCAGGTCTTTCGAGGGGGATCCATCCTACAGGGAAGTCAAGCGTTACGGCATCTCCAGGGAAAAGGGCAGAAAGGTCTACGTTCGGTTCAAAGACAAGGAGAGCCTGCTCGGTTATCTCGATGGAGAGCTTCCCTGGCAAAAGGGCTTTTTCCTGTCAAGAACAAACAAGGACAGCACCGGCTTCTTCCTCGTTCCTGTCGATGAAGGCTGCAACAATATAAAGATCTTCGTAGTCGGCTCGGCGATCGATGATATAGCGGTGATGTAGGAGATACAATGGCAAGTCTTGAAGGACGTGCATCAGGTGACAAGGGGGTCCGGGGACCGGGAACCGGCATCAGCGTGACGATCAGGCTGTTTGCCTTCGTTGCGGGACTGACGATCCTGCTCATCTCTTCAGTGCCTGCATCTTCGAGCATACTCCTGGACAGGGTGGTGGCGGTGGTCGGCAGGGACGTGATCACCTGGAGCGAGCTGTACAAGGCCATGGAGTTCGAACTGGGCGGCAAACTCGCCGGGCTCTCGCCGGAAGAAAAGAAGGAGCAGCTGAAGAAATACGAAAAGGACTTTCTCCGAATGCTGATCGACATGAAGATTCAGCTCAATGAGGCGAGAAGGTTGAACATAGGGGTGTCGAAGGAAGACGTCGAATCAGCCATAGGCCGGATACGGCAAAAATACGGCCTGAGCGAAACGGCGTTCCTCAAGGCATTGAAAAAGGAGGGGTTCTCTCTCGAGGAGTACAAGAAGAAGGTCTCCGAGCAGATAACGCTCAGCAAACTCGTCAACCTCGAGATAAGGAGCAAGATACTCGTTACCGAGAAGGAGATAGACGACTACATCGAGGCCAACAGCGACAGTATCGATCTGTCCGAGGGATACAGGGTCCGGCACATATTCTTTCCGGTCGGCACGCCCGAGGAGAAGGCGGCAGCCGAGAGAAAGGCTGACGAGGTCATGAAGCTCCTGGAAAGCGGCGACCCCTTCGAAGACCTCGCAAGGAGGTTTTCCGAGGGATCGGATGCATCAAGCGGAGGAGACCTCGGCGTAATAAAGAAAAACGATCTCGCTCCCGAGTTCCTCAAGGTCATAGAAGGCCTGAAAGTCGGAGAGCACAGCACCCCCTTCTGGTCGGGAAGGGGCCTCCACATAATAAAACTCGAAGGCGTCTACCGGCCGGATGACGAGGCAGCACTCAGAAAGAAGGTGCGGGAGATACTCATAGAGAAGAAACTGAGGGACGCCTTGAACGACTACATCCGCTCCCTCAGAAGCAAGGTTTTCATCGAGGTAAAGCTCTGAATCCATGAAGACCGCCCTCACTATAGCCGGCTCCGACCCTACATGCGGGGCAGGAGTGCAGCTCGACATCAAGGTCTTTCAGCGCATCGGCGTGCACGGCCTCTCGGTCATCACCTCGATAACATCACAGAACACCGTAGCGGTTAAATCCGTCCATCCAGTCGATACCGGCACGGTCGTGGAACAGATAGAGGTCCTGCTTGAAGATATCGGTGTGGATGCCCTAAAGACAGGCATGCTTTACAGCAGGTCAACGGTTGAGGCGGTCTCGGCGGTACTGAAGAGTCGCGGACTCTCCAACGTCGTGGTGGATCCCGTAATGGTGTCATCCTCCGGCATGCCCCTGGTCGAAGAGGGGGCTGCGGACAGGATGACGGAAGTCCTCTTTCCACTGACAACGGTCGTGACTCCCAACATCTATGAGGCGTCACTCTTGAGCGGCATTAACATAGAGGATGCAGACACCCTGTACGAAGCAGCGCGAAGGATCAAATCCCTCGGTCCGCAGGCGGTCGTCATAACCGGGGGGCACTTTCCCGCCCCTGACGGAGGCAATACGGTAGTGGACCTCTACTACGACGGCACCGAGTTCCACCGCTTCGATTCGGAACGGATTGCCGGGGAATATCACGGTACAGGCTGTGCCTTCACCTCTGCGCTCACCGCATACCTGTCTCTCGGCGTATCGGCCGTTGAGGCGTCGAGGAAGGCGAAGGAGTTTGTTGACTCCGCCGTCAGGAGGGCCTCTCACATAGGCGGGGGGATGGGAATCCTCGGGGTGTAATCATAAAGGCGCCATGAGCAGAACCAAAACCGTCTATACATGCCAGTCGTGTGGCTACACGTCCCTGAAATGGCTCGGAAAGTGTCCGGATTGCGGCTCCTGGAACACGCTCGTGGAAGAGACAACCGGCAAGGGGTCGGACCGCGGCCCCATTTCTGCGACAGGCCCGGTCCCCCTCTCAGAGATCATCCTCGGAACCGACAACAGGACATCAACGCACATAGGGGAGCTCGACAGGGTCCTCGGCGGCGGCGTGGTGGCGGGAGCCGTTGTGCTTATCGGTGGAGATCCCGGGGTTGGAAAGTCCACACTGATACTTCAGGCAATGTCACGCCTCCTCGGCAGCGGCGGAGGAAAGTGCCTCTACGTATCAGGGGAGGAATCGGCCTCACAGTTGAAGCTGAGGGCGTCAAGGCTTGGAATAGACTCTGAGGACATACTCGTACTGTCGGAAACCTCCCTCGAGGTGATCCTCGCTGAAACGGAACGAACAAGACCCGCGTTTGTGGTGATAGACTCCATACAGACAACCTACAGCGAAGAACTCCAGTCGGCACCCGGGACCGTGGGACAGGTCAGGGAGTGCTCGGCACGACTGATGCTGCATGCCAAGAGATACGGCATTCCCACCTTCATCATAGGTCATGTTACGAAAGACGGCTCCATAGCGGGACCGCGCGTGCTCGAACACATCGTGGATACGGTCCTCTATTTCGAAGGTGACAGGGCCCATTCCTTCAGGGTGCTGAGGACCGTCAAGAACCGCTTCGGCTCAACCAACGAGATAGGCGTGTTCGAGATGACCGACTCGGGCCTGATGGAGATAACAAACCCCTCCGAGCTCTTCCTGAGGGAGAGGTCCTCGGACGCTTCGGGCTCTGCAGCCACATCAACAATTGAGGGAACCAGGCCGCTGATAGTCGAGATCCAGGCTCTCGTATCACCCACGACCTTCGGGGTCCCGAGAAGGACGTCCATAGGGGTCGACGGCCAGAGGGTGAACCTCCTGATAGCCGTGCTGGAGAAGATCGGGGGGTTGCACCTCGGCCTGACGGACATATATGTGAACGTGGTCGGGGGGCTCAGAATAGCGGAACCCGCGACAGACCTTCCGATCATACTCTCCATAGCATCCTCCCTCAAGGAAATCCCCATCCCCTCTGACGTCTTCGTCTTCGGAGAGGTCGGGCTCTCGGGAGAGATCCGGGCCGTGACACAGGCTGAGGCAAGGCTCAACGAGGGAGAAAAGATAGGCTTCAAGAGGGCGGTCATACCGGCGAGCAACCTGAGCAGGCTCAATCAGAGGTCAGACCTGCAGCTGACGGGTGTAAGGGATATACATGAAGCGATGGAGTCTGTACTGAGCCGATAGACGGGGCTATGATTCGGGCTTCAATCCCAGATCGACGGCCACGGTGTCGATGATGTCCTCGTCGATCTTCTCTCGCTTCATCAGGTAGCCCTCAAGGAGTGCATTGTCGCAGATCGTATTGATAAGCCGGGGAATCCCTCTCGAGAAGTAGTAGATCCTGGAGAGCGCGTTGTCAGTGAATATGTCACCCGATCCTGCAACATTGAGCCTGTATCTTATGTAGTCGATGGTACTGTTTTCAGATAGGGAGTGGAGCCTGATCCTCATCGCCACCCTCTGTTTCAGCGGTTCATCCAGGGCGAGCACGTCTTCGAGTTCGGGCAGGCCGAAGAATACGAAGTTCGCCATCTTGCCGTCAGCCATCTCCATGTTCAGCAACCCCCGGAACTCCTCCATTATCTCTCCCGAGTTCAGCATCTGCACCTCGTCGATCAATACAACCGCTTTTCTTCCCGATTCGTTGATCTCCAGGAGACGGTTGTATATCTGTCCCAGAACCTCCACCTTGTCCTCTTTCACATTCTCGACACCGAACTGTATCGCAAACTTCTTGAGCAGCCAGTCCGAGCTCACGGCCGAGTGGATCACCACTAGGAGCGTTGCCTCAAAGTGTTCCTCATCGAGTTCCTCAAGCAATCTCCTCGCAAGCGTGGTCTTTCCGGTACCGATGTCTCCGATCACGACAGCAAGACCCTTCTTGCTGTCCATGGCATATTTCAGCTTGGTGAGGGCCTCTGCATGCTGAACGCTGTTGTAGTAGAACTTGTTGTCCACAACGTTCGAGAACGGATGCTCTTTAAGCTTATAGTATCTCAGGTAATCCATGTATCTTCAGCATGTATGACGAGACTTTCATTTTGTAAACACCGGTCTGCGCCGGTTCGAAAAAACAAGCTGTAATAGTTATCCACAATCGCCGCGTTTTTGTAAAGTCCCGGGATCGGGACGATCTACAAGTAAGAGATCCTGTCCTTCCTGGGCTTGAACGCGTCGCCGACCACCGCGGCATCGGTCTGCTTGCCGACACCGAGTTTCTCTTTCAAGGCGTTCACCTTCTCACCGACATCCCTGAACTTCGAATCCCATCCGAAAACCTCGACGTACAGGTCGAGAGCCCGCTCGGCGTCACCGTTCTTTTCATATGCCTCCGCAAGTTCATACTTGGTGCTCCAGTATGCCTCGTCCTTCTCTTCTATGTTGTCTATCGCCTCCTGAAGGGCATCGATTGCGAGTGGATAGAGTTTTTTCTCCATGAAGCAGAGGCCGAGCATGCTGGCGGCCTGTACTCTCCTGTTCGGATCCTTCCTTGCGGTCTGAAACTCCTTTATGGCGTCATCAACGAGTCCCATCTCCTTGTAGGCTATGCCCAGGTTGTAATGGGTCTCGGAGTCTTCCTCTTCGAGCTCCTCCGAAACCCCCCGTTTGAACTCTTCGAATATCTCGAGCACCTCGCTGTCGAGTGTCGGCTCAGGCACTCCCTCCTCCACGGGCTCTTCGGTCATGACATCCCCTACCGGTCCGGTCTCGGATACCATGTCAGGCGGGACCATGCCTTCCGAGACACCGCTGTCGACATCCTGTGCCGGCATCGAGTCGATCGAGGCAGGGGGTGGCTCCGGCGAAGCAGGTGCCGGTGTCTCCTTCGTGGAAATCCTGCTCCTTATCTCCTCCACCTTGGCCCGGATATCCTCGTTGTCGGGAAAGACCTCGAGCACCCGGTTGTATATTGAAACGGCTTCCTCATAAAGTCCCTGCCGCTGGTAGAACTCCGCCTCCGACAGTTCATCCTTGAAATCGTCCAGAGAGGAAGCACCGGCAGGAGTGACGGAAGTCTCCTGGATATCCTCCTGTTCCACCACTGAGGGAGGCGGTGACTCGGGCCCCTCTTCTTCAAATCCTATATTCCCGCTGCCTGTGAACTCTGTGTCGGGTGACGGTGAGGCGCTGACCTCCTCGGTGGCACTGGTGAGTTCCAGGAGTCTCGGATCCTCGGGGTCTATCTCGAATGCCTCCTTGAGCGCCTGCTCACGCTGCTCAACACGCCCCTCCTTCTCATGGATTCTCGCAAGAATAAGGCACTCTGTCACTGCACCCTCTTTATCGTTCATCTCGAGGTAGATATCCTTGAGCCTCTTGTGAACCTCCAGGTTCCCGGGTTCTTCGACCTTGAGTTTCTCCAAGATGTCCACTGCTTCATCCAGCAGCCCGTATCTAAGGAATATGTCCACATCGACGAGTTTTTCATCGGTCGCCTTCTCTTCGGTCTCGGTAGGGAAGGCGATGCCGAGCTTCTCCTCGAGTTCCGCGATCCTTGATATCACGGTTTCAGAGTCAGGCCTGATCTTCTTGGCCTCAATGTATGTGGTGAAGGCATCTTCGAGAGACCCTTGACTCAACTGTATTTCAGCCAGGGTCAAGAGTTCTTCGAAGAGTTCCTCCTCCCGGCCGAGCCTCTGGTAGAGCTGCACGAGCTTCTCGGAGCACTCCAGAGGGGAGGTCTCCCTGAACTTCTTGAGAAACTCCACAGCCTCTTCATACAATCCACGCCCAAGATAGTAATCGACTACAGTCTTGTAGCTGTCCCACGCAAGTTCACCCTGTCCCTCCTCGAGATAGATCTCTCCAAGAAGCCTGCTCGCCTCAACAGCCACCTCGTCCCCGGAGCCGGCCGGATAGGCAGAGAGGATCCTCTGCAGTATATCCTTTGCAGCGGAAAGGTCTCCCTCTTTCAGGAGCAGCTCTGCATAGAGCAGCTGCAGGTCTATGTTGTCGGGGTGAAGCTCCGTTCCCTTGGCGAGCAGATCCTTCGCCTCCTCGGTCAGTCCCCTCGCAATATAGAAACCGGCAAGGAGCTTGTATACGGCCTCCTGACGCGGGTACAGCTCGAACGACCTCTCGTAGCACTCCCTCGCCTTGTCGAAATCCCCCTTCTTCTCCGATATCTTTCCGATCTCCAGGTATTCCCTGGCCGCCTCTTCCACATAGCCTTCCTTCTGAAGATACTCCGCCAGCTTGACCCTCAGAGAGAGATTGGTCGGAGCGAGGTTGATTATCCTCTCGCATATGGGGATCAGTTCATCCCTGTCGCCGTGCTTTATGTATGCATCGATGGATGCAAGGTAATACTTGATGGCGTCGGTTATCAGTCCCTTCTCCTCGTTGAGCCGGCCGATGAAAAGGAGTGCCTTTGGGTCAGAGGAATCGATGTTCAGGATCTTCTTGTAGAGGGCGAGGGCCTTGGTTATGAATCCTTCATCCCTGAAGTACTCGGCGGCCTTGTGGAAGTAGTCGACCGCAAGGGCACGGTTGCCGTTCTTGAGGCACAGATCTCCTATTGTATTATATATGTTACCGTCGGGATGGCGGGTGACATACTCCTGCCATGCATAGATAGCCTTGTCTATCTGACCTTTGGAGAGGAATCTCTGTGCTTCTCTGAATACTGCAGCCTTATCTGTCATTATATCTTACCGTAACCATGAGTATCATCAAGTCAGGTACCTAAACATAGGGTATCAATAATTATCCTTATATGTCAATAACTTTGAACGGGAACCACATAAGACCTTAAAAAAACAGCCAAAAATCCACTCATCCGTCGCTGTTTCGGGCCCGTTGCCGGGCCGTGTGCATTATTTCAGGGCCATGAGGTAAAATACACTTCAACACAGCGGCGAAAGAAGCGGGCTCACTGGGAGACGACGCGACAACGGTTCGTCGGTTCAGGATGCACCCGAAGATCAGGAGGTATCGTGAGAATCGCCTACTTCGACTGTTTCTCCGGAATAAGCGGAGACATGTGCCTCGGGGCCCTCGTGGATGCGGGGGTCTCCCTCGAGGAGATCCGCAGGAGGCTCGGTGCACTGGGGCTCGCCTCCTACAAGCTGAGAAGGCGCAGGGTGAAACGCGGGGGGATTTCGGCCACGAAGATCGACGTCATCGTTCCCCGGAACGAACCGCCCCGAAAGGCCTCCGAGATCACAAACCTCATCGGCCGCTCGAAACTTCCCGAGCATATCAAGAGGAAGGGGCTCAGGATATTCAGGAAGTTGTTTCAGGCCGAGAAAAAGGTTCACGGCGTAAGGCTCAAAGACCTCCATCTCCATGAACTCTCAGCCACAGACTGCATAGTAGACATAATAGGTACACTGCTGTGCCTCGATATGCTCGGCATAGAAGAGGTCAGGGCTTCTCCGCTGAACCTCGGTGGGGGGACGGTCCAGACAGAACACGGACTCATGCCTGTTCCGGCTCCTGCAACTGCGCAGATCATCATGGGGATTCCGGTCTTCTCCTCGGGCATACAGAGAGAGCTGACCACCCCTACGGGTGCCGCCATAATCGCCGAAACAGCGGCGTCCTTTGGTCATTGCCCTCGAATGACCGTTACGGCGATCGGAGTCGGTGCTGGAGGGTACGACCTCGAAGAACAGCCCAATATCCTGAGGATATTCATCGGCGACGAGACCGGGCCCGCTCGCGAGGACGGCAAGACGGCGGAAAGGATAACGGTCATAGAGACGAACATCGACGACATGAATCCCCAGGTCTATGAGTATCTCATGGAGAGGCTGTTCGGGGCAGGGGCACTGGACGTCTTCCTGACCACGGTCATAATGAAGAAAAGCAGGCCGGGAGTCCTGCTGCGCGTACTCGTTCACCCTGCATCGAGCAGAAGGATTATGGACATACTCTTCGAGGAGACGACGACCCTCGGGATACGGTTCCATGAAACGGAACGGATCTGCCTTGAACGCAGGACAGAAGAGGTGAGCACAGAGTTCGGTCCCGTCAGGTACAAGGTTGTCACCGCTGAAGGTTACGGCAGGGCCGTCCCGGAGTACGAGGACTGCCGCAGAATTGCCGAGACGACCGGGCTGCCGCTGGTCGATGTCATGAAGAAGCTGTCCCGGGGCTGACACAGACACAACTTCGTCCCTCTGCGGCAATTTCATGCAACATGGACGGCCCATGCATTGTTGAAACGGAATATGGCATAATACAGAAAAACATCTCAAGGAGGTTCTCTCATGATTTCCACAGAACATTACAAGATAAAAAAGGCACCGACCTGTCCATACTGCAAACAGAAGATGACGAAGACCATCCCGCCTCCCTACAGTATCGGAGAGGGCTTCGGATGGGGGGTGAGCTACCTCTGGATATGCTTCAACGATGAATGCTCGCTGTTCGTCAAAGGCTGGGAGCACATGATGGAAAATTACGGCAAGGTCGCATCATACCGGTTCATGTGTCTGCCGGACAACGGCATGACGGAGACCATAGCCGTCTTCTCGCGCGACGGACTCAAGGGCGGAATCGTCGAAGAGGAAGACGACGGGGAGGAGCAGGAATAATTGATCGTAATAGTCGACTACGGTATGGGAAACCTCCGGAGCGTCGAGAAGGGGTTTCTGAAGGTAGGCGTGGACGTCAAGGTAACATCGAACCCTCTCGACGTAGAAGACGCCTCGGCAGTGGTACTGCCCGGTGTCGGAGCCTTCCGCGACTGCATGAGGAACCTTGACGATCTGGACCTGCTCAACGCAGTGCTCAAGTCCATAGAGAGAGGAAAGCCGTACCTCGGCATCTGCCTGGGCCTGCAGATACTCTTCAGCGAGTCCACGGAATTCGGCCACTGCAGGGGGCTCGACGTAATCAAGGGGAAGGTCGTAAGGTTTCCCGGCATGGGTCTCAAGATACCCCACATGGGATGGAACACCGTCAGTTTGAGAAAGAGGCCCCCCGTATTCAACGACGAGATCGGAGACGAGAGCTACTTCTATTTCGTTCACTCCTACTATGTGGTCCCGGACAGCAGTGAGTACGTCTCCGGCACTACCACCTATGGAATAGAGTTCACCTCCATGGTCTGGAAGGACAACATCATCGCCACCCAGTTCCACCCTGAAAAGAGCCAGAAACTCGGGCTCAGGGTTTTAAGGGGATTTGCTGAATTCGCAAGTAGGGCGTGAGGACGATGCCAGAGGGCTCCCAACCGGTCATGCCGTCTCCCCCGGACAGGGCGGCAAGAAGCCTAAACCGTTCATCCCCTCACCTCTGACAGCAGCTCACTGACGGTCTTCTTCAGCAGCGGATGCACTGCATCCGGAGCTATCTCTGAAAGCGGTCTGAGGACAAAGTCCCTCTCGTGCATGTGAGGATGAGGAATCGTGAGTCCCGTCTCATCGACCACCCTGTCGTCATAAAGCAGTATATCGATATCGATGATCCTCGGCCCCCATCTTCGGGTCTCCCTCCTTCCGAGGGATTTCTCTATCTCCTTTATCACCCTCAGGACCTCAACGGGTGTCAGCCCCGTGTGCGCCTCCACCGCCATGTTTATGAATCCTGGCTGATCCTTGACTCCCCACGGCTCGGTCTCATACTGGGAAGACACCCTGGAGACTCTCAGCCCCCTGATGTTCAGCTCTTCCAGGGCGCGGAGACAGTTGACCTTACGGTCGCCGAGGTTTGATCCGATACCTATGTAAACCGTGGACATATCCTGCCGGTATGAAGAAGAGGGTGAATGCGACAAGAGAGAACCGGCTACAGCGCCTTTTTCATCCGTTCGACGGCCTCCTTGATCCGCTCCACGGACACGGTGAGGGCGAACCTTATATACCCTGCCCCTGGCTCGCCGAAACCGTTGCCGGGGGTACCGAGCACACCGGCCTTATCGAGCAGATGAACAACGAAGTCCTCCGAGGTGAACCCTTCGGGGACCCTGGCCCAAAGGTAAAAAGTTGCGTCGGGCCTGGTCACCCTCAACCCCATGTCAACAAGTCCTTCAAACAGCGCATCCCTCCTTGCCTGATAGGTGGCCCTTATGGATGACAGCAGGTTGTCGTCCGTTTCGAGAGCCACTATCGACGCCTCCTGAATGGCCTGAAAGACACCGGAGTCGAGGTTGGTCTTTATCTTGCCGAGCCCTGCGATCACCTCTCTGTTACCGACGGCAAACCCTATTCTCCAGCCCGTCATATTGTATGTCTTGGAGAGGGAGTGGAATTCGATGCCCACATCCTTTGCTCCATCCGTCTCCAGGAAGCTCAGGGGCTGCTTGTCGTCATAGTATATCTCAGAGTAAGCAGCATCATGACAGACGATGATATCGTACCTGTCCGCAATCTCGACGGCCTCATGGAAGAATTCGCTCCCTGCTGTGGCGCTCGTCGGATTGTTTGGGTAGTTCAGGAACATGATCCTTGCCCTTCTCAGGACCTCTTCGGGGATGGATGAAAAGTCGGGAAGAAAGCCCTTATCCTCGGTCAGGGGCATGAAGTAAGGCTCCCCGCCTGCAAAGAGCGCAGCTATGGAGTAGACCGGATAACCGGGGGAGGGACACAGCACAACGTCCCCGGGATTCACAAAGGCAAGCGGTATGTGTCCGATGCCTTCTTTCGAGCCTATAAGCGAGAGCACCTCCGTGCCGGGATCGAGACTGACGTTGAACCTCCTGTCATACCATCTCGATACCGCCTCTCTATATGAAGGCATCCCGTCGTAAGACGGATACTTGTGATGCTCAGGCCTTTCCACGGCTGTTTTCATGGCTTCAACGATGTGTTGCGGGGTCGGCATGTCAGGGTCACCTATGCTCATGTCTATGAGGTCCACCCCTTTGTTTTTGGCCTCTGCCTTCATGCTGTCGATCCTGGCAAAAAGGTAGGGCGGAAGATTTTTTATCCTGTCGGCAAGTTCAATACTGATAGACATTGTACCTCCTTAATTTGAGTTGCTGTTGCGGCAAGAATCGGAAACAAGCCGAAAGTCACATCCGAAAAAAGATTATTATAGCAGAACTGTACGGCAACAGTGCAAACTCGGTTCGCGGTACGGCGGCAACCCCTGAAGGGAAAAAGCAGGTAAAAGCAGTCGGAGCTGATCAGGAGTGACTTCGAGCAAGCCGCACCCGGGGTGTTGCGGACTCCCTGCAGCAAGAGTGAAGCAGCTCGTACGGGTGGATCTAACAGACGGCTTCAGCGGGTGAGATCTCGGTAAGGTATCTTCCTACGGTGTTGCACAAGTCCAGGACGCCTTCTTCCTCCCTGACCAGGAGGTGAAACTCGCATCTCATGCAAGAGGCGTCCCCCTGCTTGCCCATCTCCTCCAGCACGTGCTGACAGCAGCTGTTCTCGATAACCCAGCAGACCCTGCCGCCGTTGACTCCGCCGTTCAGTCCGTCCGCAGAGACCTTCGTGGTAACCGGGCAGACACCGAGCTCTTCTGCGCGCATGCCGCCGGGCTCCCTGCCGCATCCCATGAATTCCCAGCAATTCAACTTCGGGTATCCTTTCATGAAATAAACTTAACATTAACCGCGGAGCCAGTAAAGGTAAAATTCACATGGGGAGGATAGCGGCCATACCCGGCAGGCTTACGGGACAGGGGAGAAAGGCGGCGGTACGGCCGGGGAAGGGCCGGCACGTGTGCCCGGCCCTCTCCACTCGGTCGACAGAAGTGATGTCAGCAGTGCTGCCGGACCACTACCAGCAGATGTAGTACCATGTGCCGAGGGCATTCACCCACGTGCATGGATTGCTCTGGAGGAACGTGATACTTGCGGCGTTCTTCATGTTTTTACCGTGAAGGGTCTTCTTGAACTCTCTCTTGGTCAATTTTTTCGGGGGGCCCATGTCACCCTTTTCCACCTTGACCGACCCGTCATCCATTACGGCTAACCTCATGACTACCCTCGGCATTACATACCTCCTTCGTATATTTGGATTTACGTCCGGACTCTCATGAACCCGGCAGCCCGAAACCCACGGTCGCGGATATCGTTCAGAAGGCCAACGTAACCCTGGCCACGATCAGTTGCTCCGGATAAATGGATGGATTTGTAGCGTCGGTATCCTGAAACTTGAACTTCTGATCAAACAAGTTCCGTGCCTCCACCGAAACGATACCATAGCGCCTGGAGAGCCGATATCTTATGGAGGCATCAACCACCCAGAAATGGTCACTGTCCTCAAACGTAGCAAGGCTGAAGGGGTCGACAAACTTTCCCCTCTGAGCCACATAGGTCGCTCTCAGCATCGTCGTCAGCCCATTGCGGCTGAAGAGGGAGAGGCTCAGGGGCAGCCGCCGGGTCTTCAGGCGCTCGATGTCTTCAGGTCCGAAGTATTCAGGGCTCCTCTTGAAGTCTTCATACTGGTATTCGGCACTGATTGCGAGCCAGTACAGCGGGGTCAGGTACATGTAGAGACGGAGTTCGTCCTCTTCCCAGTCTGTCTCCTTGTTTTCAGTGACGGGTTCCGGAGAGGAAGGAGAGACCGTCACCATCCTGAACGGCACATCCAGCTTGCGCCGCGAGAGCTCCACCCCGGTGAACAGATCAGGAGAAAACTTCTGATCCACGGCAACGCCGTACCTCCAGGCATCCGTTCCGTTGGCATCATCGAAGAACTGGTTGAATCCGGCGACCTGGGTCGGTTCGATGGTCTGATTCGAGACGAGCTGTCTCTTCAGGGTCCTGAAGGCTGCGGCGCGGATGGTGGTATCAGAGGGAAGTGTCCAGGTAAGACCGATCTTGGGATTGATCTGGCCCCTGTCTATGGTCCCGTTGTCGAAGAAGTCAGCGCTTCCCCCGATGGTCCATACAAGAGATCCGGGATAGCTGATGTGCGAATAGGCGTAAAGGTTGGTGTGGCTTACGTCGGTCTCCTCCACCGGTGAGACAGAGGTGAAATCGGGCAGGCCCGGAGTCTTGACGCTGGTCTTCGCCCTGTTCTCGACATCAGAGCTGAAATGGCCGAACCCGCTTATTATGCGGAAGTACTCGGCACTGTAAAGGTGCTGAACCTCTCCGAGGAAACCGCTCTCCTCGATGTTAAGCCTCACCTCCGTCGTCCTGGGCACTCCATACACGAGCTCCGAAGTGGAGACACGGAAGCCGTATTCGGCACTCTTATGGATGGCTGAGGCTATCACTTCCGAGTTCGGGGCGATCGAGTAACGGAGTCCGAGGCGTACTGACCGGGACTCTTCGTTCTCCCTCCTGGTCGGGAAGTAGGCATCGGGATCGAAATTGAGCGAGAGGTCGCCGTTTTCCTTGTTCTTGTATCGGAGCTCGGCCTGTATGCTCATCTTGTGGGAGACGTTGTACTGGGTGAATATGTTGTAAATATCCTCTTTCAGGTCGTTGTTTTCCCTGAAACCGTCGGTCTCGTAGTGGAACTGTCCCGCACTGAGGGAAAACCTGTCATGCACACCTGACGAGACGACTTCATCTCCGACTATGGCGTTTCCTCCGTAAACCCCGCTCAGCTGAAGTGCGATGCGGTTCCTGTTGAACAGGGGGTTGAACTCATTGAACGACAAATCCGCAGGCCCGGCGCCGTCGAAGATGAAAAGGTTGCTCTCCGCGAGTCGCGGCTGTACAGGAGTGATGTTCAGGGGCTGTAGCAGCTGGGACTGAAGCAGCTCGCTGACACGTGCTATCTCATGGCGCGGCTGGGAGGCATAGGTATCGGCAAGAAGCCTGTGGGCAGAGTAGTTCGTGGGATCGGTATTGACCGACTTCCATCCTTCCACCAGAGCAAGTCTCTGGAATCCAAGATCGCTGTAAATCCTGGCTATACTCGAGCTGCGGGCCGCAAGGTCCTCATCGAGCAGGAGCCTGGAGCGGTATACCGCACGGTTGTTATTCAGTTCTATCGCCTTCTGCATGTCGTGCAGCGCCTCTACAGGACGGTTAGTGCTCTGTTTCAGTATCGCGTCATAGAAGAACGGGGTCGGGTCATTCGGGTCGAGCTCCTCGGCTATGCCGTACTGCTCGCTCGAGAGATCGTCGCGTTTCTCTTCATAGTAAGCCTTGCCGAGATAGCTCCTCAGGATCGACTGGTTCGGATCCAGGCTTACCGCTATCTCGATCTCCCGCCGGCCTTCCTCCAGGTATCCCTGGCGGATCCTGGCAAGACCGAGGCCGAGGCGTGCGAGAGGGTCGGCCTGGTCGAGCTCGACGGCCTTCTCAAAGGCGGCCAACGCTTCCGGTATATCGGCCTGTGCAAGGCAGGCAAACCCGAGAACCGTCTGGGTACGCGACAGGGCCGGGTTGAGCTCAACGGCCGTGTGTGCCGCATCAAGGGCCTTGTCGAGATCTCCGAAGGACAGCCTCATCTCTGACAGGCGTGCCCAGGCAAGGCTGTTTTCAGGAGCGACCTCGGTCGCCCTCAGCAGACTCCTCAGAGCCCCGTCGAGATCAAAGTTGGCCTGCTGTGCATAGGAGAGCGCGATCAGGGCCGTTGCCGACCGCGGATCGGCGTCAACGGCCCTCTGGGCAAGCATCAGCGCGCGCTCCTTGTCGTTCTGCACAACGGCGATCACCGACTGGAGTGCAACGGCCTGAACATTGTCGGGCGCCAGCGACAACGCCTGCTCTATATACCTGCGCGCCTCCTCGACACGGCCCACTGCAAGCAGCGCTGATGCCCTGTAAGAAAGATAGAGCGGATCACTCTCATCCTCGGTTACCTCTTCGGTGTACTCCATGACGGGTGGATAGTAGAGTGCCCACTGGACCGCATCCCGCGGGCTGACCACAACCTTGAGCACAGGGGCCCTGCCCTCTTCAGCCACAGCCGACTGACCATCCGTCAATGTCAGGCTGCCGGCACTGTTGGAGGCCACGACCTTCCCCTCGAAGACAGAGAGGCTGGTCCGCCCCTTATCAACACTGACGAGGAACTCGGTCCCTTCCACAGAGGCATTCACGTAAGGGGTTATGACCTTCAAGGTCCGCGGGACACGGCTCAGGAAATGCACGACCCCCCTGATGATGTCGAGCAGGGACGTTTCTCTTCTCTCTATCCCGCTGAATGTTATGGTCGTGTTCTGGTCCAGGCGAATGATGGTTTCATTGCTGAGGACTATGGAGGCACGACTGTTTTCTCTGAGCCGGAACATGTCTCCGGAACAAAACGTATTGTTCAAGCTGACCGGCTGCCACCCTGAATCCCCGCTCCTTCTCACCTCGGCCGTTCCCTGGACGGAGACCACTCTTGCCACCACAGCCCTGCATTCCTCTGCCGCCAGGGAATGCGAGGGAAAGAGCACCGCGAGCAAAGAGACGAGCAGCAACGGCACAAACAGCCGATCAATAACAGACCTCAAGTATACTTCCTCCTTTACCGGGGGAAACGCTCACCCCTGTCGACAAACATTTCCTTTAAAATATTATTCCCTTAAGCATGTATACACAAAGGGGTTGCCGGTACTCATATATTACACACTGCATCTATTTTTTTTCCAGACAAATAACGCCCTCCCATGGCTCTGGAGGCGGATTTCTCCTGTAACGGGATATCAACTCGATATAGAAACCGGACGGGCCGTCTTCTCCGTGTTTTCTTATTATATCATCAAACCTCTCCATTGCATATTCCCACTGCCTGCGTCTGAAGGCGTCAAGGGCCTCGGCAAAACTCGAACATATGGCTCGCTGTCTTTCCGTCACCCTGTCGACGCGGTTCACCAGTTCAAACACCTTGACCGGTTTTGCCTTGCCGTAGAGGAGAAACGTACCGAGTTCCCTCGTCTGGATTCCCCCGACGTCCTTTACCGTCTCTTCAGAGGCGAGCAGGTATGTGCCGAGGTGCTTGTTCAGGCCCTCTATGCGCGCCGTGGTATTGACGATATCCCCGATGGGGCGGTACTCGTAGTGATCAATCGCACCGATGTTTCCAAGCAGAAAACTGCCGAAGTGCAGACCTACCCTTGTCGATATCCTGATACCTTCCGAGGAGCGGTTGAACCCCCTCACCGCATCGGCCAGGTCGATCGCAGCGAGGCATGCATTCTCCCTCTGCAGCTTATCGGGGCCGGCCGAGACCCACAAGGCGAGCATCGAGTCGGCGAAGACGTTTGATACAACACCGCCGTAACGTTTCACGGGACCGAATATGGTTTCATAATACCGCTGAATGAACCTGCCGAGCTCGTCCGGCTCCATCGACTCCGACAGTGACGTGTAGTGTTCGAGGTCGGTATACAGACACGTGCCGCTGACCACCCGGCCCTCTGCACTGACGTCACTCATATCCCTTATCAACGCATCCACGATCTCCTCGGGCAGGTAGTAGCTGATCGCCCTCCTGATCTTACGCTTCTCCCTGCCCGCATCGACGTGTTTCCATATAACAGCCCCGAAGAGAGACGCAGGTGACTGTATCAGGCAGGGCACCACGAGAGGATACCAGGAACCGTCGACGCTGAACCTGTCCAGTGCAAGATATACATACAGCACATTGATGGCTGCAATGAAGACCGCCGCAGGGATAAAGGGCAGGACAAAGGCCGCCAGGCCGAGGAGCAACCCGAAAGTGACGGCCACAGCGGCAAGCAGTGACACGTCCGCCGGCCTGACGTGCATATCCTCGAGTATGTTTGCAAATGCAGTCGCCGCAATCTCCACACCGTTCAGGTCCAAACCGTCGGAAGTGGTGAAGACGGTATAGAAGCCGTCTTTCTGCAGGTACGGCAGAGTCTCTGCCTGCCCGACGAAAACCACCTTACCTCTGAAGTCCATCACTTCGTCATCACCGTCCCCCCCTCCTCCGGACATGTACAACACCTTGTGATAGGGCACTGTTGTGACGGTCCTGGAAGGACCGTAGAAGTTGAGATACCGACTGTCGGGCCCCTGATACATCCTTATCAGTGCCGTCAGTATCCGTCTCTTACGCGGATCCGGGAAACCGTTCAACTCTGCAAGCATCGAATCCGCCACGCCGGGATTCTTCCGGAAGACTTCCCTGACGGCGGTGACGAGTTCAACGACCCGTCCGGAGTCCAGGATCTCATCCTTGTCGAGAGACAGCACGCCCGGGTCACCACGATAGTGCCTCCTGAGCAGGGACACGAACTCGTCATGCACCTGAAACGCATACACCTGAAATGCCACAACAGGGAGGGTGGGCGTATCACCGGCCGACGTCTTGAACGTCCAGTACTGGTTTACACGGAAAGGCAGCTTGGGCAGAGGGAAAGGTGCCAAGGCCGCTGCGTGCCTTGCAAGGGGAGGGATCGGCGGGACCAGTTCCTCTATATCCAGCCTTGCCGAAAAACCGCCGTTCGGTTTTCCGAAGGGGACGATCTCCTTCTTAAGGAATTCACAGAAGACTACATTGCGGGCCTTGCGCACTGCTTCCGCAAAGACACGGTCGTTCCACGGATCACTCTCCTCGTCAAAGGTTACATCAAAGACGATGACTTCCGCCCCGGCACTCACAAGGTTCTCTATGACCCTGGCATGAAGCGCACGGGGCCAGTCAACGGGACGGTTCGGCAGGTTCAGCACATCGGAAGATGCCTTGTCGATGTTCACGACAACGACATCAGGAGGAGCCTCCCTCTTCCCCCGCAGCTTGAACAGCATGGAGAGCCCGAGACTCTCCTCCATGGAATGCCCGAATGCCGTCAGGCTCAGGACGATTCCCAGAACCCCGGCAACCAGCCCCAGAACGACCGATTTCAATAGCTTGGACATCTGTCAGTTGTCATGCCGCAGTGACCCGTATGGAGAAAAAAAACCGATATGATATACTATTCAAATTACAGAGCCTGTGCTCATCGACCATATTTCTTGATGCTCATACCGGGGAGATCGATATCGTCTGTAAGACGCTCAAGATGTTAAGGTATCATATGGGGATTTTGATGTCAAGGAAGCATTGCGCTCCACGGGCAGGCTGAAGCGGCCGAGAAAGAACAGGAAACGTACCGGTTCACAGCAAAGGATTGTCACTGTCACCGGACCATGACCCGAGACAGGGGACCCAGGAATGCTACAATGATCTTGAAGGAAACAAACGCCTTGTCGGTAAGTTTCTGAAGAGGGTTCCGGCGTTCAGAAGCCTCTCCGACAAACGCATAAACCAGCTGATCAACGACTTCACCATCCATACCTTTCATGCAGGTGAAACAGTATTCTACCAGACCGACAACAGTACGGACCTGTACATAATCCTCGAGGGCGGTGTCAAGGTGACGCTGCTGAGTGAAGAGGGAGAGGAGTTCGTCCTGGCAGACCTGCATCAGGGAGACTTCTTCGGGGAAATGAGTCTCATTGACGGCAAACCGCGTTCTGCATCCGTTATTGCGGACGAGGACTCGACCTTCGCGGTCCTGGAGAGAAAAAGGTTTCTCGAGGCAATAAAACATGACCCCGAGATCGCCATCGATCTCCTGAAATCCCTGGTGGAGAGACTGAGAAACGCAACAGAGAGAGAGGAAAGCCTCGCATTCCTGGCAGTACAGCAAAGGCTCGTCAGGCTGTTCATGAAACTGGCGAAAGACGAGGGAATGAAGACGGCGGAGGGCTCCTATGTCGTCAAGAAACGGACTCACAAGGAGATCGCTGAAAGGGTCGGGGCATCAAGGGAGTCCATATCGAAGGTCATGAAAAGGCTGATCTCGAACAAGAGGATAATCGAGGACGGAGACAGATTTCTGATCTCTCGCGACCTGTTCGAAGACCTTGATGTTCAAGGCTGAGCACATCAAGTCTTCAGCGGCTCCCGCAGGCGGCCTCCGTCAGCGCCCCGGTCCTGTTTCCGTTATCATACCTCCACCGAGCACAACGTCCCCGTTGTAGAAGACCGCACTCTGTCCGGGAGCGGGGGCCCACTGGGGCTCGTCAAAGATCAACCTTACCGAACCGTTCTCCTCTGTCACGAGCACCGCAGGCTCATCCTTCATCATGGACCGTATCTTCGCCGTAACCCTCTCCACAGGCGGCGCAATCCAGTTCAGGTCCTTCACCAGGACCTCTCTGTGAAACGCCATATGCCTCGGTCCCACATGTATTGCATTGTTTTCAGCATCGATCCTTATCACGTAGAGAGGCTCCGCGGAAGAGACGTTCAGTCCCCGCCTCTGGCCCACCGTGTAGTTGAATATGCCCTGGTGGGTCCCCAGCACACTGCCGTCGGGACCGATCACGGGGCCGGACCTCGCCGCCTCCGGTACGATACCCCTTATGAATGAAGGATAGTCTCCTTCCGGAATGAAACATATCTCCACGCTCTCAGGCCTGCGTGCAGCAGGCAGGTTCAGCCCCCGGGCAATATCCCTCACTCGCTCTTTGGTGTGGTATCCGAGGGGGAAGAGCAGTCTGCCCATGATGTCGCGGTCAAGAACATAAAGGAAGTACGTCTGATCCTTGCCCGGATCAAATCCTTTTTTCAGCAGCCACGCCCCCTCATCCTTCTCCACCCTTGCATAATGCCCCGTGGATATGCACTCAGCGCCTGCCTCGTCGGCCGCCTTCACCAGGTAAGGAAACTTGACATGAAGGTTGCAGAGCACACACGGATTGGGGGTCATTCCGCGAAGATAGGAATCAACGAAGGGCTCTATGACCTTCTCGATGAACTCCCCCCTGACATCTACCACCCTGTGAGGGATCCCGAGAATCCTCGCCGTCTCCGAAGCCCCGTTTATAGCCTCGACGGAACAGCACGTCCTGAAGTCTGTCCTGTCACGCGTCTCCCAGAGCATGAAGCTCACCCCTGTCACATCATGTCCCTGCTCCCTGAGCAGGTGTGCAGTGACAGAGGAATCAACCCCACCGCTCATTCCGACGATCACCTTCGACATGCCATCACAACCTCTTTCCAGACTCAAGTCGTCCGGTCGGGCCCGTCCCATGGACAAACAGCCCGCGAACGCTCACGGACCAGCGATTGGACCGAACCAGGCTGCTGCGTAGAGAGAACGACAAGACCACGAGCATCATTGCCGCAACCATGAAGCGCTGTACAAGCACCGTGACGGCTCCGGGCGGCCCTGTCCCCGTGCCGGAGCCGGGTATCTAATGATACCATTGCCGCGAGATCAAATGCCACGATCCGCGACAGCGCGCATCATCTATTCCGATATAAAGACCGTCGAGCCCGCAGCCCGTCCGGAGCTGAAACGGCCGCTTCCGGTGGGTCACCCTTTCCCTCCATGCACCGAGCACTCCTTGTCATCCTAACACGCGTGTGCTATGATTAGATTAGACCAGTTGGTAAGAGGAGGGGGACGATGAAGATTTTGCTTGCCACAGACGGGTCTGTCTATTCGGAGATTGCGGCAGGGTTCCTGTCCCATCTCGAACTTTCCCCGGATGACGAGATTCTCATCCTCCATGTGCTGAGCTGGGGCCCTTACCATGACGAGAGGGAGTCCTATTACGTCAGCCTCAAATACTTCAAGGAGAAGATCGCTCCAAGAATCCTGGATTCAGCGCTCAATATCCTGAAGCCTCTCGAGACGAGGATCAGCACGGCCTTGGTCGAGGGGGCCCCCGACAAGGCCATCATCGACGCTGCGACAGAGTCGGGCGCCGACCTGATCGTAATGGGGGCACGCGGGATCAAGGGCATCAAGTCACTCTTCATCGGCAGTGTCACGAGGTCTGTTGCAACAAACTCTCCGATACCCGTCCTCGTAACCAAGCCTCTGCTGCGGGAGGTTCCCGGAAGGCTGAAGGTGCTGTTTGCCACGGATGGCTCTGACTCCGCCCAAGCAACGGCCGAACTTCTCGCCTCGATCCCGTTCCCTGACGATACCGAACTTCTTATCATGAACGTTGTCTGGTCGGCCGTATCCGACATACCGGAAAGGTTTATCCTCGAGATAGACGACAAGATCAAGGAGGACGTTGCAAGGGTGAGACAGGCCGAGTTTGAAAGGTCCTCTGAGATCATCGAACAGGCAAGGCCCTATCTCGAGGGGAGGTTTTCGAAGATCGAGGGACTCACGAAGGCAGGAGATCCCTCCATGGAGATACTGCATGCGGCCGGGATATTCGGGGCGGACCTGATAGCCGTGGGATGCAGGGGGCTGAGGGGGATCAGGGGGATGATGGGCAGTGTCTCAAGAAGGATACTCAGCCAAAGCCAAAGCCCTGTACTGATAGGAAAGCTACATGAAAGACAAAATAAGGCTTGAGGACATAAGCAATACCGACAGGCCTACACTTGGTGACGAGGTTCCCGTAGAGGTTTTCCGGCTGCTGAGGGTGATAGGCATGTACAGCATCCTGGGTGAAGGCTCCGGCTACACACTCTACCTGGCCGGCAAAGAACTCGGTGAAGAGCTCGGCGTCAACACCTTTGAAGAGCTCTCCGCCCTCTTCGGGAGGCTGAAGATAGGCATACTGAAAGTCCTGGAGACCTCAGGAGACAAGATCACCGTGAGGGTCGACGAATGCATAACCTGCTCCGGCCTTCCGTATACCGGAAAGATGATCTGCCATTTTGAAAGCGGGATCATCGCCGGAGCCATCGGGAAGGTATTGAAGAGACCAACGAAGGCTGTTCAGACCAAGAGCCACACTTCGGGATTCGACCACTGCGAATTCCTCGTCTACCTGTTATGAATCCAACCGAGACTGTCCGATGAAACACCACGGGAAAGAGAATGAGCTGGCAGAGAAAGATCGAGAGATCAGCTCCCTGAAACTCCAGCTCGAGGAAGTCAGGAAGCTCGCAGCCATCAACGAAAGGCTGCTGCTGGCCAGCATCAGGGAACAAGAAAGGCTCCTGAACGAACTCTCGAAGAGGTCGGAGCTGATCATGAAAAAGGGACTGGAGATAAGGGAACTCCAGGCCTTCAACGACATAATCGCCGCAGCCAGCAAGCATCTCTACATCAAGGATATCCTCGAAAACAGCCTCAAGGTGATCATCGGGTCACTCGAATCCCTCGAGAAGGCCGTCGGCAGAAAAGTAAAGACAACGGGCGGCATCTTCCTCGTGGACGAAGACGCAGGGGAGCTCGTGCACTACACTTCTTTCGGAATTTCGGCAGACGACCTCGGCTGCAAGGGAAGGATACCCGTGGGCGAGTGTATCTGCGGCATGGTTGCACAGACCGGCGAGGTCGACATCATCCCCTACTGCAAGGCTTCACTGCATCAGGAAAGCATGCAACCTGTCTGCATGGAGGAAGACCATGCGCACGTAAGCATTCCCCTGAAGTCGGGCAACAAGGTGCTCGGCCTCATCTACCTCTACTTCGTCCCTCCCGGGTACCTCCAGCTCGCCTCTGACGCCACCATATTCACTTCGATCGGGAACTATCTCGGGCTGCGCATCGAAAAGGCGAGACTTTACGAGAAGGTGCAGGAGCTCGCCATACTTGACGGTCTCACCGGACTGTACAACTACAGGGAATTCCACAACCGTCTCGAACACGAGTTCAAGAGGGCCAAGCGGTACAAGAAAACACTGCCTCTCCTGATGATCGACATAGACCACTTCAAGCGGTTCAACGACACATACGGCCATATGGCAGGAGATGAAGTCCTGAGGACCATCGGGAGGCTCATCAAAAACCTGGTCCGCAATGTAGACATCCCTGCAAGGTACGGAGGGGAGGAGTTCGCCGTAATCCTTCCTGAAACGTCACCGGAGCAGGCCGAGGTGGTGGCGGAAAGGCTGCGCTCCTCGGTTTCCTCTCACCCGTTCTCCATAGAGGACAGGACCGTATCACTGACCATCAGCCTTGGACTCGCCTCGTTTCCGGAGGATGCCGACACAAAGGAGGGACTCGTGAAGGCTGCAGACCGTGCCCTCTATTGCGCAAAGAGCGGGGGACGGAACAGGACGTATCGGTTCAACAGGGGGAAGAGGCCCTGCAGGAAGGTCACGAGGGTGAAACAGGAGTGACGGCTCACGAACCATGATCCGCAGCCTCGTCACTGCGGCCGGTATGAACGGCACGGAGGCCGAGGGCCTTCCGTACATCCTCAAGAACAAGATAGAGCGAAGGGATTATCAGCAGGGTAATGCCTGTAGCGAACAGGATCCCGAAGGCGAGGCTGATTGCCATCGGAATTAGGAACTGAGCCTGCACGCTCGTTTCGAGGATCATGGGGGTAAGGCCGAAGAACGTGGTCAGCGATGTAAGCAGAATGGGTCTGAAGCGGCGCATGCAGCCGTCAACCGTGGCCTGGAACAGCTCGGAGCCCTCCATGCGGTTCCTGTTCACCTTGTCGATCAGCAGGAGCGAATCATTGACGACGACTCCGGAGAGGGCAACGAGCCCGAACATGCTGAGTATACTGAGTTTGAATCCCATGATCAGGTGTCCGGCAACAGCCCCGACCATGCCGAACGGAATAGCCGCCATTATCAGCAACGGCTGGCTGTAGCTCTTGAACGGGATGGCCAGCAGCGCGAACATGGCGATCAGTGCCAGCGTGTATCCCTCGAGCATGCTTCCCATGGACTCCATCCGCTCCTTCTCCTCCCCACCCATCCTGAATGTCAGACCCGGATAATCATTCGACAGGTCCCTGAGTACGCCCTGCTTGAGGTCGGAGAGGATCTCTTCGGCGTTTGCCCTCTTGTCATCTACGCTCGCAGTGACATTTATCACCCGCTTCCTGTCCGTCCTGTTGATCTCGCTGAACCCCCTCCCCTCCATGATATAGGCGGCCCTGGCCAGGGGAAGCTCCCCGCCGCCCGGAGTCCGAATCCTCATCGACCGGAGGTTCCAGAGGCTCTTCCGGTCCTTCTCCGGATACCGCACCACGACCTTGACCTCGTTGCGGCCACGCTGAAACCTTAGGGCCTCTGCGCCGTAGAAGGCGCCGCGGAGCTGACGGCCGAGGTCCTCCTCTGTAAGGCCGAGCGTGCGGGCCTCCGGTGTGAGACGGAACTTGAGCTCCCGCTTCCCCTTGAAATAGTTGTCCTCTATATCTCCGACACCGGGATACTGCGCCAGCGCCTCCTTGATCCGTTCGGAGGCGATATCGAGGACACGGAAGTCCTCATGGGCGAGTTGTATGTCTATGTTGGCCCCCATCCTGACCACATTGGACGCAAAAACGATCGACTCAACCCCCGGGATCTCGCCCACCTTTGCACGCCACCGGTTTGCAATCTCCACAGCGGGAATGCCCCGTTCTTCGCTCTGTTTCAGGAAGAGGGCCATGTCGGAAAGGTGAGTACGCGAGTCAACGGTGGAGCCGAGACTGCCCGCCTCGATCATGGTACCTCCCACCACGGCATAGACATCGCGCAGTATGGTGTCTCCCTCGGGGCGTTGTCTGTCGTACTCGGCCACCACCTCCATGGCCTTCTCCTCAAGGAACTTCTGCACCTTGGCTGTCTCCTCCACGGGAGTGCCCGGAGGCATCTTGAGGGACACCGTGATCACGTCCCCGTCGACGACGGGCATGAAGTGAAACTTCAGTATCCCCCCCTTGACGACTCCTACGGCAAGGAAGAGAACGGCGACGCCCGCAGCGACGGTGGTATAGCGGTTTCTCAGGCACAGCCTCAGGAACCGCTGATACGGCCCGGCAATGAACATCTCGAGCCTCCTGCCGAAGGCTGTACGGATACGGTCTATGGCCCCGATGAGTCCTCCCGACACCTGACGGGGACCGCCAGTGGCGAGATGGGAGGGCAGCACGAAGAGGGATTCCACGAGCGACAGCAGGAGCAGCGCGATCACCACCAGAGGTATGACCCTGATGAATTTTCCGATCATTCCGCTGACGAAGACGAGCGGTAGAAAGGCCACCACGGTGGTCAGGACGGAGAACGTGACTGGCACGGCCACCTCAAGTGCCCCGTCTATGGCGGCCTTGAGATATGGCTTGCCCTTCTGACGCTGTTCGTAGATGTTCTCTCCCACTATAATGGCATCGTCCACCAGAATTCCCAGCGCAAGAATGAACGCAAACAGTGATATCATGTTTATGGAGACGTCCATATACGGAAACAGCAGCATGGCTCCGAGGAATGATATGGGAATACCCAGCATGACCCAGAGGGCCAGCCTTATCTCGAGGAACAGCCCGAGTATGATGATCACCAGTATCAGGCCTAAAACGGCATTCTTCTCGAGCAGGCTCATGCGGCTGTGCAGGAGCTCCGAGGTATCGTTCCAGGTGGCGATGTTCAGCGATTCAGGCAGAGACGCCCTCTTCTGCTCCACATATTTCTTTACGACCTCGGATATCGTTATGGGCTTCTGATCTCCCACCCTGAACACCTTGACCATGGCCGCCGGCTTGCCGTCAAACCTGGCGAACATGCCTGTATCGGCAAAACCGTCCTTCACCTCCGCTATGTCGCCAAGCCTCAGCCGGGTGCCGTCAGGCCGTGTAAGAACGGTTATGTCGGCGTATTCCGCCCCAAGATAGCGGCGGCCCTTGGTACGAAGAAGGATCTCCGAGCCCCGGGTCTTGACCGTACCTCCGGGAAGGTCGATGGAGGCCCGTCTCACCTGCCTGGCCACTTCATCCATGGTAAGATTGTAGCGTCTGAGGTTGTCCTCGGGTATCTCTATGGATATCTCGTAGGGCCGAACACCGCTGAGCTCCACCTGGGTAATCTCCGGATGGCTCAGGAGTTCCTCGCGTATAATCTCAGCCTGTTCCCTGAGGGTCCTGTCGGTGGCATCACCGTATACCACTACAGAGATCACCTCGTAGCGGTTGAGGAGCTTTGTAATCACCGGCTTTTCTGCGTCAGCCGGAAAGGTGACGATCCGGTCCACCTCGCTCTTTATCTCCTGGAGCTTCAGGTCTGGGTCTTCACCCGGCATAAGCTCTGCCCTGACCATGCCCAGTCCCTCCTTTGCCACGGACCTTATCTCCTTTATCCCGTCAACACCGGTGAGATTCTCCTCGATCTGAAGGAGAATCCCCTCCTCCACCTCTTCAGGCCCTGCACCCGGATACGCGACTGTAACCTGTATGGTATCGAGGCTGATCTCGGGAAAGACTTCCTGTTTTATGGAAGAGGCCCTTATCAGACCGCCTGCCACAAGGACTATCATCAGCAGGTTGGCGGCCACATGGTTGCGAGCCATCCACTTTACGGCACTCTTCACTGCAGCATCCCCTGTTCGCGCGGCCTGAGCCTCATGCCTTCAGCCGCTCCTGAAATCGTGGTGAGGACTATGCGCTCACCATCCTCCAGTCCGTCCCTCACCAGCAGGGTCTCCTGCTCTCGCCGCACCACGGTCACGGGCCGGATATCGAGCTTGTCTTCACCGTCAACGACCCACACGGTGTCTCCCTCTCGCAGTGCCTGAGCCGGTATGGGGAACACTCCCGAAAGCGTCTCTCCATAGAGGATGACGTCCACGAACATCCCCAGCTCAAGGTCAGGCCAGCCGCTCTCCTTACGGCCTTTCAGGTGATAGGGGTCGTCCACCGAGACGACGACGCGCGTCATACGCCCTTTCGGGTCAACCTCTCCGAGTGAACGCACAATCCTTCCCTGCCGGTCGAAGGTCTCACCACCGACTGAAATCCGAACCGTTGCAGGAGAGCCCTGCCTCTTCGTCCCCTGGCGGGGGATATTCAGCCACCTTGTCTCCTCGAGGGGCAGGGGCACGACGACCTCGGCCGTTGCGGTTCCCGCCACAACGGCTACAGTGCTGCCGGCACGCACGTACTGGCCGGTCTCCACGCTCTCGGAGCGGACCCTGCAATCGAAAGGGGCACGGATGCGGGTTCGCCGCAGATCGAGCTCAGCCTGCTCGAGTGCAGCACGTGCAGCAGCCACATCAGCCTCGGCCTTCCTCAGCTGCGGCTCGTACAGGACAAGAGGGTTGGGTTCCTCCACACCGTCATCCGCAAGGGCCTCCCATTCGCGGCGTGCCACGACGGCATTGCTGTTGACCCTGGCGAGCTCGAGCTCGGCCTGTGCCAAGGCGGCCCTGGCCCGCACCACCGCGAGCCGATAGTCTGCCTGCTCTATCTCGAACAGCAGCTCCCCCTTTCTGAAAAACCCACCGGCGACAAAGGCAGGAGATACATAGATAACCCGACCGCTCACCCTGGGCGTGATGCCAGCCTCCCTGCTGGCCTGTACGGTGCCGGTCCCGTAGACCTTCACCTGGTGATCCTTCCTGCTGACCGCAAGAACCTCCACCAGTGCCCCGGGCTTGCTCCTTGCCTCCTTCTGGGGGGCGGAGCGCGACAGCACCAGCATCCTCATGATTACAAACCCAGTCGTCAGTATTAAAAGCGGGACTAAGACCCTGAAAAACCTGCTGCTCCTGAGACTCACGATCCCCCTCCTTTATGATTGTTGCCGGCCAGACGGTTTTCCATCTCGCGTTCCATCCATCTGCCGCCGACCGCCCTTGCCAGGGTGATACGGTCAGAGATGAGCTGGCGGCGGGCTGTCAAGAGCTGACTCTCGGTCTCGTAGAGCAGAGTCTGCGCATCGAGCACCTGCAGGTAGCTTGAGAGCCCCTGGACGTATCTCTGCCGGGAAAGGCGGAAGGCCGCCTCAGCGGCCTCGGTCTGTTCCTGCAACTGCTTGATGCGCTCTTCGGAAGTCCGGTTCCTTACGAGTGCGTCCTCCACTTCCTGAAACGCCCTCAATACGGCCTTGCGGTATAGGGCGAGGTTTTCACGGAAGACGGCCCTTGAACGCTCCACTTCCGCCCTGCGCCTTCCTCCGTCCAGCAGAGGCTGGGACAGGCCTATGATGAGCTTCCAGAAGTTGCCGACTATGTCACCGGTGCTGAAAACCAGGCTCGACGTGCCATAGCTGCCGAGCAGATTGAACGACGGAAAGCGCTCTGCAATAGCAGCAGCCACTCTCGCATCACTCGCCTTCAGACGCAGGAGGGCCGCCCGCACATCAGGGCGGCGTGAAAGGACCTCCGAGGGAAGCCCCGCAGGAAAGGCCTGCGGGGTCTCGGGCAGCTCGATGACTCCTCCTGCGGTCCCGCCCTCGGGATAGCGGCCCACGGCCACCGCAAGGGCATGCTCCGTCACCCTGAGAGAAACCTCGAAAAGGACCTTCCGTGCCTTGGCGCCGGCAAGGGCCTGCCGCGCCCGGTAAACATCGGCGGCAGGGGTGAGGCCGGCGCGGTACCGCTGCTCCACCAGCGACAGGACGTCTGCATAGGCCCTGACGCTCTGTTCCGCCAACCTCAGCTGGGCACGCTGCTCAGCAGCCAGATAGTACAGGTCCGCGATCTGTGCAGAGAGGCTGATATAAAGCGTCTTGACCTCCTCTCCGAGGGCCTCCATGTCGAGGACTGCGGCCCTGGTGCGGGATTTGAGCTTCTGCCACAGGTCCAGCTCGTAACGTGCCGCTGCCGACAGGATGTAACTGTCACCCGTATTGTTTCCGAAAAAGCTCGGCGTATCCTCCCTGCTCCATTCACCCTGAAGGTCGAGGGACGGTCTGCCGGCAGCCACGGCACTCCTGTACACGGCCCGGCTCTGCTCGAAACGTTCATATGCGGCGGCAAGATCCGGATTGCCGGCGAATGCTTCCTCCATGATGCGGTTCAAGTCCTTGTCGCCGAACGCCTCCCACCAGCGTTCCACCGGGGCACCCGGCGCACTCTCCCCCTTAAAGGATGCAGGCACAGTGACCGGGGGCTCGACGGACAGCGGACCGTGTACGGCACAACCCGCCGACAGCACTACAAATATCATGAAAAGTGAACGTTTTATTCCTCGGCTCACGGTCTCTCCAACCCCGTTGCGGCAAAATCTATCAGCAAGGCGGTAAGCGACTCCACGTCATCCACCGGGGTCACGCCCGCCGGCAAGGCATATTTGTAGTTCTTTCCCGTCATGCATATGACATGTCCCATGGCTCCGATGACAAACTGGAGCCTCCAGAAGACCGTGTCCGGGGTAAGCTCCGGCAGAGCCTCGCACAGGGTCTCAAACAGCAGGTGAAACAACGGCGCAATGTGGCGGATGAAGACATCCCTGACCGTATCCTCGGGGTCTGACATCGACCTGGCCACCAGTGTTATGAAGTCTTCGGCCCCTGTGCCGGATTTGCGGAAGGCGAGCGTCGGCTCGATAAAGGCCCGCAAGGCCTCATCCACCGCAGGTCTCCTGCCTTCCCTGCGGGCTGTCTCTCGAACCGCCTCGAGATTGTCACGCCTGATCCTGTTCAGCGGCACGAGACGCCTCTGGAAGACCGCCTCAAGAAGCGCATCCTTTGAGCCGAAGTGGTAGTTTACGGCCGCCAGGTTCACCCCTGCCCGGCTCGTAATAGCCCTGAGAGAGGTGTTGTGGAACCCCCTCCTGGCAAAAAGGTACTCTGCAGCGTCAAGGATCTTCTCCTTTGTGTCACTTATGCTCACGACTCCTTCCACTCGATCATACGTTCAATTAAAACACATGTTTTAAAAAAAGTCAAGCCGCCGCGCAAGGCCGGTCCCTCCAGCGGACCGGCTCGATGTCGAACGGGGTGTCCGTATATGGCCGCACATTCAGGAGCACTCACTCCACAACCGCATCCAGCCTTATATGGAGGTCTTTCAGCTGTTTCTCGTCCACCGGCGACGGGGCTCCGCTCAACAGACAGACGGCCTTCTGAGTCTTCGGAAAGGCTATGACGTCCCTTATGGAACCGGCACCGAGCATGAGCATCACGAGCCTGTCGAGTCCAAGGGCTATGCCGCCGTGCGGTGGGGCGCCGAAACGGAGGGCGTCGAGCAGGAAACCGAACTTCATCCTTGCCTCTTCGCCGGAGATCCCGAGCAGCTCGAGCATCTTCCCCTGGAGATCGGGGTTGTGAATACGTATACTGCCGCCGCCGATCTCGTTACCGTTGAGCACCAGGTCGTAGGCCTTCGCCCTGAGGGAGGAGAGCCCCTCACGGTCGCTTATATCCCCTTTCAGCATCCGTTCGATATCGGCATCGGCAGGTGAAGTAAACGGGTGGTGCATGGCCTGAAACCGGCCTTCTTCGTCATTCCACTCAAGAAGCGGATAGTCGACGACCCACAGGAACCTGAACCCCTCGGAGACGAGGCCCTGCCGCCTTGCTATCTCCAGCCTCAGCCTGCCGAGGACATCGAGCACCACGTCCTCCCTGTCTGCAACGAAGAGCATCATATCGCCCTCTTCCGCCTCGAGCCTGAGGGCCATCTCCCTGAGTACGCCTTCTGGAAAGAACTTCGCAATAGGGGATTCAAAACCGTCCTTGATCTTTATCCAGGCCAGCCCCTTTGCACCGAAAGACCTCACCTCGTCGGTCAGGAGGTCGATCTCCTTTCTAGAAAGCCCCGCCATGGACTTGCCGCAGACGGCCTTGACCCTGCCCCCGGAATCGAGTGCGGAGAGGAAGACCTTGAAGCCGCCCTCCCTGGCGAGGTCACCCATCTCCTTCAGCTCGAGGCCGAACCTGAGGTCCGGCTTGTCAGAGCCGAACCGCTCCATTGCGTCCTTGTAGGAGAGCCTCGGCATCGGTGTCTCTATCCCTACACCGAGGGCCTCACTGAAAAGGCGTGACAGCATGCCCTCGACCACCGAGATCACGTCGTCGGGTTCAACGAACGACATCTCCATGTCGACCTGGGTGAATTCGGGCTGGCGGTCCGCCCTCAGGTCTTCATCCCTGAAGCACTTCACGACCTGGAAATACCTCTCGAGTCCCGACATCATCAGTATCTGCTTGAAAAGCTGGGGGGACTGGGGAAGGGCGTAGAAATGGCCGGGATTGAGCCGGCTCGGCACCAGGTAGTCCCTCGCACCCTCGGGAGTCGACTTCGTGAGCATCGGGGTCTCTATCTCTATAAAACCCTCCGAGTCGAGGTAGTCACGCATCAGCTTCGTGACACGGTGCCTGAAGACGAGGTTTCTCTGCATCTCCTGCCTCCTAAGGTCGAGGTACCGGTACCTGAACCTCAGGGACTCCGATATATCCGCGGCGTCTTCCAGAACGAACGGCAGCGTCTCGGACCTGCTCAGTATGGTCAGCGCCGAGACGTAGAGTTCAACCGTGCCGGTCGGGATATCGGGGTTCTCCGTGCCCTCGGGTCTCCTGCTCACCTTGCCGCTGACCCTTATTACGAATTCGGAACGGAGCTGATGGGCCGCGCCGTGGGCCTCGGCAGACACGTCGGGACTGAAGACCACCTGGACGAGGCCGCTTCTGTCCCTGAGGTCGACGAATATCAGACCGCCATGATCACGCCTCCTGAAGACCCATCCCGAAAGGGTGAGTTCCCTGCCTATGTCAGCCTCTGAAACCTCCCCGCAATTCATGTCTCTGTACATGACTCCTCCTGAAATCTTAACGGAGCTATGAAGCCTCGGAGAGATGAAGAATCAAGAAACTCCCGGCCTGCATGAACTCCGGTTATGTTTTTCCAAATCCCGCAGCAAAGATGCTTCCTCCGGCGGAATCAGGAGAGTGAGCGAAGCCCCCAACCCCGCGTTTCATTCCCGTATCCGTTTATTGCTCTGCATCTTGAGGCTTTTCTTCAGCCTCTTCAGCTCATCCTCACGCAGATACCTCCACTGCCCGGGACCGAGTCCGCCGAGTTCCAGGCCGTCGATCCTGATCCTCCTGAGCTTGAGCACCGTGTGACCCACCCGCTCAAACATCCTCCTTATCTGTCTCTTCCTGCCCTCGTGGATCGTCACCTCAACCCAGGAGTTCTTCTCCGCCTTCGGCATCCTGACCCTCTTCACCCTTGCCGGTGCGGTCATGCCGTCGTCGAGCATCACACCCCTGCGCAGCCTGTTCAAGTCTTTCTCGTCGATCACTCCCTTTATCTTTACGAGATACGTCTTGGGTACCTTGTGAGAGGGATGTATTATCCTGTATGCAAGATCTCCGTCATTCGTAAGGAGCAGCAGCCCCTCCGAGTTGAAGTCGAGCCTCCCGACCGGGTATACCCTGTATTTCAGCCTGCCGATGAGCTGCTTCACCGTAGGTCTGCCCTCGGGATCCTCCAGGGCCGTAAGGACGCCCGGAGGCTTGTTCAGTATGATGTAAACCTTCGGTTCGGGCCTGCGCAGCAGCTTGCCGTCGACCCTGATGTGGTCCTTCTCGGGATCCGCCTTCATCCCGGGGACAGCGGGCTTTCCGTTTACAAGCACCCTGCCCTCGGCGATCATCTCCTCTGCCTTGCGCCTCGAGGCAATCCCCATTCTTGCAAGTATCTTCTGAATACGTTCTTCCATGCACCCTGAAATCGTCTGCTCCCGGTTTGTTGATGATAGGCTTGCATCTTCAGGAGATCACGAACATATATATTACCCCGAACCCGGCAAGGATGTAAAATGACACCTGATGACACGCGGGATTGAACGGACCTGCAAGCTGTGCGGCACTTCGAGGATGTATGCAAACAGCGCACCGGCGACAGGACATCATGCTGCCTTCCGGAAAGCGCCGAGGAGCCGTCCCCCTGCCGTCATGGTCAGCACGTACAAGGCGACACCGCCCAGCACGTCCACCACGTAGTGATACCTGCAGTACACGGTGGCAAACAGCAGCAGGGCCGTTACCGGCAGGTAGATATAGAAGAGCCTCTTTTCATAACGGTACGCAAGGTGCAGGACCACCAGTGTGACCGCCGTGTGCCCGCTCGGAAAGGCATCCCTCTTTATGCCCTCTATGCTGTTCAGTATGCCGTATACCTTCTCGAAGACAAAGGCCCCCTCGAGCGGGACCGACTGGAGATGATTCATGGTGTATCTGGGTCCGAGGGCCGGAAACAGGACATAGCCGACATAGGAGAGGTAGAAACAGAGCACGATATAGGTGAGGCTGTCGTCGAACTCCTTGTACCTGTTCTTCATCTTGAGAGCGATGCCGAGAATGACCGGCAGGAAATAGTAGCTCGTATACGCCAACTGCAGCACCTCGGTAAGCAGGGGATTCACGACCCTCTCGAGCCAGACCGTTGGATAGCCTCCAAGGAGCCAGTAGTCCGCGCGTATGAGCATGAAGTCGATGTCTCGGGGGTTTACGCCCGGAACGAGTTCGGTCATGGTGTCGAACACAAGAAACACTGCGGTCACGGGGAAGGCAAGATCATGAATGAATTTCATGAAGCCCCGTTCCGGGGAATACCTCGTCAGCAGGACCTGAGCGGAAAGCAACGAGACATAGGTTGCAAGCACCCTGCCGGCCGATGCGGTGGAGTCGTAGTAGATCAGCGTCAACAGCGCAAACAGGGAAACAAAGAAGACGGTTATGGCGTCCGCAGGCCTTACCCTTCCTGGAAAACGCCACTTCACAACTTTTTCAAGGCCCTGTCAACGGCCTTCCGGCGTTTTGACGGCCTGCGGGAGGAGCCTTTTCCGGACGACCGTACCGTCTCCTCCTCTTCGTCGGCGAGCATCTTCCAGGCCAGGTCATCCATCAAGTCCTCGCCCGCCGGTCCTTTCTCCTCCGTCAAAGCGCCTTCGAGCTTCCTGAGGAAGGCTTCCGAGTCAACCGGCACAGACCCCCGGGCCCATGCGAAGTCAGCGATCTCCCTGTCGGAGCTGATCACGATAAAGTGATCCTTCTCCCGCACGAGCATCTCCTTTATCACGTCGTCGGCCTTCCTGGCGATCCTCGAGAATATTATCCTGACACCCCCGTCGGCTCCTATAGTCTCCATGGGCGAAAGCCCTCCGTGACCATCGAAGACGACGGTTATGTCGTGTCCCCTGACCGCCCTGTATCTCACGAGTCTCTTGACGAGCCGGTTCCTCTGGGATGCGAGGTCCCTGTGCTGAGTCCCGATGAGATTGTAACCGTCGATGATCAAGCGGGACAATCCCGTACCTCCCCCACAGGCAACCCGGACCCCGGTCTTGATGGAACGGTCGATCGACGTCCTGCCGAGATCAGACGGGTTCACCCTTTGTCGTTATCGTCGAAATATATTATACTTGACTTATAGCGGGGTTTGAAAGGTGTTGGTCCGCAGTCCAGCTGCATGTACAACCGAAGGGGGTTGAGGGACAGGAATGTTTCCGGTCAAAGACACGGTACCGCGCAGGGAGTTTCCGTTCATCACGTGGACGATCATCCTCATCAACGGGATGGTCTTCCTCTTCGAGCTCTCCCTGCCCAAGGAGATCCTCGAGCGTTTCATATACCTGTTCGGCGTTGTACCAGCGCGGTACTCTCATCCGGAATGGGCGGTCCTGTTCGGCCTGCCGCTCGACGATTACTGGCCGTTCATAACAAACATCTTTCTGCATGGCGGATGGGTCCACTTCGTCGGCAACATGTGGATGCTCTACCTGTTCGGTGACAACGTCGAAGACCGGATGGGCCACGGAAGGTTCTTGATCTTCTACATGTTGTCCGGTCTCGCCGCCAGCGTCACGCACTTCGTCTTCAACATGCACTCCACCGTACCGGCCATCGGCGCATCCGGGGCAATCGCCGGTGTGATGGGTGCTTACTTCGTGATGTTTCCAACCGCCAGGGTCATCACACTCATCCCGATCTTCTTCCTGCCGTACTTCGTCGAGATTCCGGCGTTCGTATATCTCGGCATATGGTTCGCCTCGCAGATATTCTCGGGCACGTTCTCCCTGCTGAGCCCCCAGGCCGGCGGGGGAATAGCCTGGTGGGCCCACATAGGCGGTTTCGTTGCAGGGATCGCGCTGCTGCCGGTCTTCAGGAAGAAAAGGCATTCATACCGGAGGTACTTTCCTGACGAGGAGTACTCCAACCTGTACAAACCATGAAAACTTCAAGGAGGTAACATGAATTTCGACATATTCAGCATATTCTGGCTCTTCTTCATGATAAGCGCACTCCAGCCCGTCCTGAAGCAGCGGCTCCTCGAGGCATCGAGGCAGAAGCTCATCGCAAAGATCGAGAAGAAGCACGGCTCGAGGGTGATCCTGCTCGTGCACAGGCAGGAGACGATGAGTCTCCTCGGCTTTCCCATCTTCAAGTATATCAACATCAACGACTCCGAGGAGGTGATCAGGGCCATCCACCTGACCGACCCCGAGATGCCGCTAGACCTCGTTCTGCATACACCCGGCGGGCTTGTGCTCGCTTCTTACCAGATCGCTCATGCAATAAAGAAACACCGGGGAAAGGTCACGGTCTTCGTGCCCCACTACGCAATGTCCGGGGGCACCCTGATCGCCCTCTCCGCAGACGAAATAGTGATGGGAGAGCACGCCGTGCTGGGCCCGGTCGATCCACAGCTCGGCGAATATCCGGCGGCCTCCCTCGTCAGGCTCGTCGAGTCCAAGCCGGTCTCCGAGGTCGATGACAGGACCTGGTTGCTCGCCGACATCGGCAAGAAGGCATTGACCCAGCTCAAGAAGCAGGTCAGGTACCTGCTCGAGGGGAAATACCCCCCTGAGAAGGCCGAAGAGCTCGCAACAATACTCTCGGAGGGCAGGTGGACGCATGACTATCCCATAACATACGAAGAGGCAAGGTCACTCGGGCTCAACGTCAGCAACAACATACCACCGGAGTTCTACCAGCTCATGAGCCTCTATCCGCAGCCCGTAAGGCAGCAGCCCTCTGTCGAGTATCTGCCTGTACCGAGGTTTCGGGGACCGACGAACCAGAAGACCGACAAGGGATAAGGGATAGAGGCTCAGCGGTAGTTCTTCATGAACTCTATCCATATGGGCAGGGCCGCCCTTGCGCCGGTCTCCTTGTCACCGATCGGGGTATGGTCATCCCTGCCGACCCATACACCCACGGCCAGGCTGTCGTCAAAACCGACAAACCACGCATCCGTGTAGTCGTTGGTCGTCCCGGTCTTTCCATAGACAGGCCGGTCTATCACCTTCGCCATCCTTCCTGTACCATCGAGGATGACCGACCGCAGCATGTCCCTGATCTCATCCACCACTGCCTCATCAATGACCCTCTCGGCTCCGGGATAATGCTCCTCGAGCGTCAAGCCGTCCCTGTCCGTGACCCTGTCAATAAAGAGCGGCTTCAGCCTGTAGCCCTGTGCAAGCGTTGCATAGCCGTACACAATGTCCATGAGCGAGGCCTCCGACGCTCCGATAGCCGACGATAGGTAGGGATTGACCTTGCGGCGTATGCCCACTTCTCTCGCTGTCCTGACGACGTTCTCGATCCCTATAAGGTCGGCGAGGCATACGGTCGCCGCATTCAGGCTGTGTGCGAGCGCGTATCTGAGGGTCACCTCCCCGTTGTACTGTTTTTCATAGTTCCGAGGGGACCAGACATCCTGGCGGTCAGGGGTCGGGTAGCCGACCTCGGTATCGACGATCTTGTCCTCGGGGATGAACCCCATCTGGAGGGCCGTAAGGTATACGAACGGCTTGAATGCGGAACCGGGCTGCCTCAGTGCCTGAGTCGCCCTGTTGAACTGCGTCTGCCAGAAGTCCGTCCCTCCAACCATCGCCCTTATCTCCCCTGTCTCGAGATCCACGGCGAGCAGGGCGGCCTGCACGCCCGGTGAGACTCTCTTCTCGAGATTCTCGACCCCTCGGCTCACTGCCTCTTCCGCAACCTCCTGCATATGCATGTCGAGGGTCGAATAAACCCTCAAACCGGCGGAGTAGAGGTTCTCCGAATACCTCCCCTCGAGTATCTCCCGAAGATACTCGATGAAATACGGCGCCTTGTAACGTCTCCTGTGGACCTTGTCGGGCAGGGGCTCTTCTATTGCCGCGCGGTAGTCCTCTTCGGAGATGTAACCGAGCTTCAACATCTTTCTCAGTACGAGGTTCCGCCGTGTCAGCGCCTTTTCGGGATTCTTGAACGGCGAATAGTATGAGGGAGCCCTGGGGATGGCTGCCAGGAGGGCTGCTTCTGCGAGTGTCAGCTCTTCGGTGGACTTGTTGAAATACGTGTGGGATGCCGCCTCGATACCGTATGCCTTCGTGCCGAAGTATGCCTGATTCAGGTAGAGCCCTATTATCTCGTCCTTGGTATACCTCTTCTCAATCTGTATGGACAGGGCCGCTTCCTTTATCTTCCTCGATATATTCCTCTCCGGTTTGAGGAACAGGAGCTTTGCAAGCTGTTGCGTTATGGTGCTGCCGCCCTGCACTATCCTGCCCGCCTTGATGTCATAGAGCAGGGCCCTGGCTATGCCTATGAAGTCGATACCATGATGCCTGTAGAACCTCTCGTCCTCGATCGCAACGAATGCATTCTTGACATGGTCTGGAATCCTGTAAAACGGCACAAAGGTGCGCCGCTCCACATAGTATTCGGCGATAACGTCACCGGAGGATGAATAGACCTTCGACGCCTCGATGGGATTGTACTCCTCGAGCGCCTCGATGCGGGGCAGGTCCGAGAGACTCCTGAAGACCACCCCCGAGAGCACGCCCGCCAGTATGCCTAAAAGGCCTACGATTATCAAACCTCTGAACATCAGAATATTATACCTCATTTCTGCCGCGGGCTACCGCAGTCCCGTCAAAGAAGACGGTCCGGATCCCTCCCGGAACCGCGAGTTGAAGACGCGGTACAACCTTGAAAAAAAAGGCCCTTTGTGTTAAGTTTAAGGGTAATGTTAAGGAAACTCTCAGGCCTGATCATATCCGTGGTTATTGCCGTTATTGCCTTCATTCTCTCATATGTGCATCCCTCGTTCGAAGCACTGGCGATATCGATAATACTCGGCATGCTGTTCTCCAACATCCTGCAGGACAGGCAGTTCCTGAATGACGGGATAGAGCTCACGATCAAGGTATTCCTGCCGGTGGGAATAGCGCTGTACGGGACACAGCTGTCCATAAGGTCGCTCGATCCCGCGATGACCCCCCTCGTGTTCCTCACCTTCATTGCCGTCTTCAGCCTCGTCTATCTTGTTTCGAAGTGGTCCGGCCTGAAAAACAATATCGGAATACTCCTTGCCACTGGGATATCGATCTGCGGGGCCTCTGCAATCGCAATCGTCTCTCCCCTTATAAAGTCGGACGGGGAGGAGACCTCCATATCCCTGATAGTCGTGATGATCTACGGCCTGTTCGGGATGATAGCCTATCCATTGCTCGCGAACTTTCTCGATCTCGGCATGAAGGAATTCGCGTTCGTCTCAGGGACGACACTGCCGATGATCGGACAGATAAAGGTGGCGGCATCGGCCTACGGGACTGAATGCGTAACCACGGCCCTCAAGTACAAACTGCTGCGGATGTCCTTTCTGGTCTTCCTTGTAACCCTCACGCTCTTCCTCTCCAGGAAGGAGGACCGTCGTATATACATACCCTGGTTCATAGCCGTATTCGTCCTTCTCGCCCTCGTCGTGAACATATTCAGGTTGGACCGGCTTTCGGAGATCTCCGCACCCGTCAGCCGTTTCTCCCTCTCCACGGCACTGGCCGCAATCGGCTTGTCGGTCGACTTCGAGTCCATTACCGAGGAAGGGATCAAGCCCCTGATAATAGTGGTACTGTCAATAGCTGCCATCCTGTCAGCCCAGTTCCTGATCTTCCGTGTAATAATGTAAAGTCTGGGTATTCATAATGTTCAAGACGAAACTGATATATAAGTTCCTCATCAACTTCCTGATTTTCTCGATTGCACTCATGCTGCCGCTTTCGTTTTCTCTGCGTAAGGACCTGAAGACGGTGTTTACGAACATGGATGCCCTCATAGCGAAGGACGACCTCGGCGATGCCCGTGCAATCCAGGAGGAGTTCTTCAGGGAGACGTTCGCACACCTGATGAGTATAGCTTTCTATGCATTCTTCCTCGCCTTCATTCTCGCGCTTTTCTCCTCAAGGAGGTTCCTCAAGCCCATAAAGGCCCTCTATGCCGGGGCCGAAGCCGTGAAAAAGGGGCGGCTCGACATAAAGATACCGGTCTACACGGAAGACGAACTCGGAGAGGTCACGGCCATATTCAACGACATGCTCGCCAATCTCAGGACCAAAACAGAGGAGCTGCAGAACAAGGACACGTATGTGAAGACCATGATGGATGCACTATGGGTGGTCGACAAGAACGACATGGTCATCGACGTAAACCCGGCCTTCACAAAAATGTTCGGTTACGAACGCGACCAGGTAGTGGGTTCATCGATTTACGACTTTCTCGACGCAGAGAACGCAATGATAATGAAGAGGGAGCTCGGATTGAAGAGACAGAGGGGGGAACACTCCACGTACGAGATCAACATCACCGCCAAAGACGGCTCCCAGATCCCGGTGCTCATCACCGGAGCCCCCATAATCAGGAAAGGCGAAATCATCGGCAAGATCGGCATCATAAAGGACTTCAGGGAACAGGCGAAGCTGGTCAGGGAGCTGAAGGAGTCGAGGGACTACCTCGAAACCGTCATGAACAGCATAGAAGACTCGATCCTGATAATAAATACCGACTACAGGATCCTCAAGGCCAATGTCGCGGCACTCACCAGATACGGAGACGGCATTACCGGAAAGAAGTGCTACGAGATAACCCACAACTCTTTCAGGCCCTGCTGGATGGAAGGCGAGGACTGCCCCATTCAGGGGGTCTTCACCACGGGCGGTACGTGGAAGACGATACACGAGCATTATGACGAAAGCGGAGCAAAGCGTTATGCAGAGGTCATAGCATCCCCGATCAGGGACTCCGAGGGCAGGATCGTAGAGGCCCTTGAGGTCATGAGGGACGTAACAGAACGGATGATGCACATGGACGAGATAAAGAGGAGAAACAGGGAGCTGGTCCTCCTCAATTCCATCGCTTCCATCATAAACCAGTCTCTGAAGGCGGAGGAGATATTCTCCAGCGTGATAGACAGGCTCTTGGAGGCGCTCGATATGGACGGCGGCTGTGTATTCATCATAGACGAGGCGACCCGAACCCTCGAATGCTCGTGTCAGAGAGGGAAAGCCGAGCAGTGTACTTCAAAGGCCGTGAGGGTGAAACTCGGTGACGACATTCCCGGAAGGGTCGCTGTTACCGGTGAGGTGATGACCTCGTCGAACCTCGGCTCCGACAGCAGGGTCTCCGTCTCCGTGTTCAAGGACACGAAGGTAAAGGGCTATTGCTGCATCCCCGTAACCGGCAAAGACCGCATCCTCGGCGTATACTGCCTGTTCAAGCTCAAGGAACACTTCTTTACGAGCGAGGAAGAGAAGATATTGCGCGCAGTGGGTGAAATGACCGGGCTCGCACTCGAAAACAGCAGACTGTATGAAGAGATGAGAAGCATGTTCGAGACACAGAAGAGCCGGCGGCTTCAGGAGCAGCGGGACCTCATCGAGCTGTCCTCGAAACTCACGTCCGCAAGAAACATCGACGAGGTCATCCACGGTACGGCCTCCCACATAAAGGCATATCTCGGCTCTGACGCCGTCCTCTTCTGGAGGAAGAAGGACGAGGGATCACTCGCCCTGATATATTCTTCAGGACTCGAGCCGCAAACCGGCACCCTGAGGACGGATATGCCGTCCACAGAGGCCTACGCTGCCGTCAAGGGTATGCACGTGTGCATTCAGGACATCAACACCGATGAGCGTTTCCATTTCACGGACGACCTGAAAAAAACGGGCATCAGGTCGGTCCTGTCAATGCCCGTAATGGTCGGAGACGACATCCTCGGCGTCTTCACTTCCATGTCTAGGACCCCCAGGCAGTACCGTGATGACGAGATACACTTTATACGCATAATATCCAGCATCTTCGGCGTGGCACTGGAAAGGAGCCAGCTCTCTGAAAAGCGTGAGATGGACCGGATGAAGACCGACATAATCAGCTCCGTCTCCTACGAGCTGAGGACCCCCCTGTCGGCGATCGTCGGCCTGACAGAGATGCTCATGGACGGGGAGATAGAAGGGACAAGGGCGGGAAAATACCTTGAGACGATCTACGCCGAAGGAATGAGGCTCTCCGACATGGTCTCCGACCTGCTTAACATCTCAAGGCTCGAAAGCGGCGAGGAACCGATACGGTTCAGCAACGTCGATTTCTCCGAGATGGTCGAGTCGGTGAGAAGGTCCCTCGACGCCATCATCGAAGAGAAGCACATCACCCTCCTTACAGAGGTCGACCCTGACGTAAAGGGATTTCACGGCGACAGGGAGAGGCTCCGGCAACTCCTCTTCAATCTCGTCGACAATGCCGCCAGGTACTCCGACGAAGGCTGCTACATAAATCTGAAGGTAAGATATTCAGAAGAATATGTTATACTTGAAGTATCCGACACGGGATGGGGGATTCCGGAGAGGGACATTCCAAACCTGGGAAAGCGATTCTACAGAGGAGATCATGGCAGCAGGACCAAGGGCACCGGTCTCGGGCTCGCCCTGTGCAGGGAGATCGTGCGGATACACCTTGGAAGCATCGAGATCAAAAGCAGGTTAAACAAAGGAACAACCGTTATTGTCACCCTTCCTTACAGGAGACTGAAAGATGCCTAAAGTGATGGTAATCGACGATGAACCGTTTATCTTGATGATGATCGAGGACAAGCTGAGGCGTGGGGGGCTTGATGTGGTCACGCTGAGAGAGAGCAAGAACGCCGTCGAAGTGATTCGGAGGGAGAAGCCGGACCTGATAATTCTCGACTGGATGATGCCTGAAATCAGCGGGATAAACATCTGCAAGACGATAAAGACCGACCCCGATCTCTCGAGAATACCGGTCTTCATGTTGACGGCAAAGGGACAGGAAGACGACGAAAAGCTTGGAATAAGCTGTGGCGTCGACCGCTACATAACAAAGCCCTTCAGCCCGAGAATCCTGCTGGAGTTGGTGCTTGAGCAACTTGGAAGCAGATAGGATAAAGGAAGACCTCAAAGCCACGGTAACCGAGTTGAGCGACACATACGAAGAGCTGTCCCTCCTGTACAGGCTCTCCGAAGAGTTCACAGGACTCGGCGTCGACGGGATATGCCGTCTGCTTCTCCAGAAGGCCGTATCGTTGCTCGGCATAAAGACCGGGGCCATACTCTTCCTGGACTCAGACTCCGGACGTCTGTATACACGGGCGTATACCGGCAGATGGAAAGCGGACACATCCTTCAAGAAAGAGGACAGCATACTCTGGCGGGCGATCCTGTCGAACAAGGCGATCACCGTCTGCAACCACAACACCCACAGAGAGAGACTGGAAAGGATCAGTTGCGATTCCCTCCTGATAATCCCTCTGAACGGCAAGAAACAGACCATAGGCGTATTCCTGGTTGCAGACAAGGCGGACGGAAGGGAGTTCTACTCGGGAGACATGAAGCTGCTTACCACCATCGCCTCGCAGGCTGCACTCTTTATCGAAAACGCCCTGCTGACTCAGGAGATGCAGACCTTTCTGATAGAGACCATCAGGTCGTTCGTAAAGGCCCTCGAGGCCTCGTCCCTATGGACCGCAGGGCATACGGAGAGGGTGACACGCTATGCATTGTCCATTGCCGAGCTGCTCCGCCTCGATGCCCACGAGATAGAGAAACTTAGGATCAGCAGCCTCCTGCATGACATAGGCAAGATCGCCACCCCGAAAGAGATACTGAACAAAAACGGCAAACTGGACGACTCGGAGTGGTCCGAGATAAGGCGTCATCCGATCGTCGGTGCAGAGATACTCTCTGGACTGAGCAGCTTCAGGGAAGTCATCGAGTGCATAAGGTACCACCATGAACACTTCGACGGCACAGGCATTCACGGTCTCTGCGGCGGGGACATACCGCTCATGGCGAGGATCCTCGCTGTTGCGGATGCCTTTGATGCAATGACCTCCGACAGGCCTTACCGGAAGAAGAAGTCAATCGAAGAGACGATCGATGAAATACTGGACTGTGCAGGCAGGCAGTTCGATCCGGTGGTGGTACGGGCATGCATAGAGTGGCTCAAGTCACCCGACTACATTGTACCTCCTGAGCCTGAAGCCCGCGCCTAATTCACGGGCGATCTCCTCACACCTCTCCACGTCGACCCCGGGGGCATCGACGACCGTTACGGTCACATCCGGTATGTATTTCACGGCCTCCTTCACAAAGGCTATGACGCCACTGTAGGCACCATTCAGGGACGGCTTGCAAACGGCCGTGTAGGTCTCCTCATCCTGAGCATCGAGGCTTATCGACATGGAATCGACCATTCCCGCAAGTTCGGGCAGTATATTCCTGCCGTAGATGAGGTTTCCGTGACCATTGGTGTTTATCCTCACTCTGCCTCCCCTCTCCTTTATCCATGCCGCCAGGGCCTTTACGAGGTCGAGCCGCAGCAGGGGCTCGCCGTATCCGCAGAATACCACCTCCCTGTATTCGGAAGGATCACCTATGGCCTCCTTCAGCTCGGAGAGATCCGGCTCGTGGCCGAGTCTCAGGTTATGGCCCTTTACATAGTCGGAGTGGAACCTGATGCAGAAAGAACACGCATTGGTACACCTGTTAGTGATATTCAGATAGAGGGAATCCCTGATCTTGTAGGCGATCTTTCCCTCTCGGGGATATCGTCCTATACCGAATAGTCTCCCTGCATTCAATGTTGTGATCCTTGCTATGTCGTCGACCGATACACCCCTGAGCTCTGCAAGTTTCCGGGCTGTATGAAGCAGAAACGACGGTTCGTTTCTTTTGCCCCTCAGGGGAACAGGTGTGAGGTAGGGGGCGTCGGTCTCGATCAGCAAGTATTCATCGGGTATGGACGACGCCGTCTCCTGAAGACTCCTTGCGTTCTTGAACGTCACGGGACCGGCAAACGAGACGTACAGGCCCATCGCCATCACCTGCTCGGCCATCTCCATGTCTCCGGAAAAACAGTGCATGACACCGCGGCTGACGCCCGACGCAGAAAGGATCTTCAGTGTATCAGCCTTCGCGTCTCTAGAATGTATTATAACGGGCAGCCCGAGTTCGAGCGCGAGATCGAGATGTTTCTCGAACACCCTCCGCTGTATATCCCTCGGAGAGTGATCATAATGGTAGTCGAGACCGGTCTCACCGATTGCAACGACCTTCTCCTCTCTCGACCATATCCTTATCCTCTCTGCCGCCTCCGGGGCATAGTCCCTTGCATCATGGGGATGTATACCTACGGATGCATAGACGAAGTCGTACTTTCCCGCCAGCATCACCGCCTTTTCAGAGCCCTCCAGGTCAGACCCGACGGTGACGATCGCCGCGATACCGGCATTCCTCGCCCTCTCCATGACGCCGTCCCTGTCCGGGTCGAAAGCCGACATCTCGAGGTGGCAGTGCGTGTCTATCAGTGGTCGGTTGTTTTCTGCTGACGGCCGGTTCTTGTCCATCGAAAGATTCATCGCTACCTGCAGCGGTCAATGCAGGAACTTCATTCCCGGTCTATGCACCGAACTTCTTGAGCCTGCCTGAGTTGGCGAGTGCAAGGGGCAGGATATTGGTGGCGGGAATGATTCCGAGCTCTCCCCTCAGACACTCCCTCTCGGTGAATGCCTGGCTCAGTCCGCCCAGCACGTATGGAGAGTTCAGGAGTACCGGCACAGGGTGCCAACTGTGGGACTTCATCACGGAAGGGGTCGAGTGGTCTCCGGTTATGATCAGGACATCAGGATTCAGCTCCCGTATGGCCGGAAGATACGAGTCGAACTCCTCGAGCTTCCCTGCCTTGCCCTCGAAGTCCCCGTCCTCGCCGTAGGAGTCGACCTTTTTTATGTGGACGAAGAAGAAGTCGTAGTCTGCGAGGTTCTCCCGCATGAAGTCTATCTCTTCCTTTATGTCACCATTGACGGGGGGCGTATCCATTCCTATAAGCCTCGCCAGCCCCCTGTACATCGGATACACGGCGATCGCGAGGGCCTTTAGACCAAAGACCTCTTCAAATGTCGGGATAGACGGCACCTGAGCAATGCCCCTCAACAGTATGAAGTTTGCCACATCCTCTCCCTTCAGTATCTCTCTCGCCCTGTCGACGAGCTTCTCTGCAATCCTTGCAACCCGTTCGGACTGATGGTTTGAGGGCACCGGCCTGAGCGGCGGCTTGCCTGTCTTCTGGGGATCGGTATCGTTGACCTCTGCCGAACCCTCTTCAAGGGGTTCCGGGAACCTGAAGACCACGGCAAACCTGTATTCCATCCCATGTGTAAAGATGATCTCGGCCTCGTCTATACGATTTATCTCCTTCTGCAGTCTCTCCGTAAGTTTCCTGCCCTTCTCAGTGGGGATCCTGCCGGCACGCCTGTCCTTTATCAATCCTTCCTGAACGGTGGCATAGTTGCATCTGACGGCAACATCCGTGTTCTTCAGCTCAACGCCGAGACCGAGTGCTTCGAGCACACCCCGCCCTATCTGCCACCTGAGCGGGTCGTAGCCGAATATGCCGAGGTGCCCCGGACCGCTTCCAGGTGTAATCCCGTATGCGACCGGCATGTGCAACCCCGTCGCAGACGCCCTTGCAAGTGAATCGAGGTTTGGAGTCCTTGCCGTCTCGAGCTCTGTACGGCCATCCATCGGCAGCCCGCCGAGCCCGTCCAGGACGATCATGAAGATCTTGGTATTGTTTTTCTGTACAAGTCCCTTGATTATATCCTGCATAGTGGCTTACCCCCCCTTCTGCCCGGTCAGTCCTTCCCTTGGAAACCCTGCTCCCCCTTCTTTGAACTGTTGGTATGCCTTTACAAAAACCACGTAAGTGTACCCCATGTAAGCGCCGGTGAATGCCATCGATGCGAGAAGACCGAGAAGGGAAAGCCGGCTCAGCACCACATTGAGGATCATCAGTAAGAAGCCTATGCCTATTATGGCGGCAAATAGCTTCAGTGTGTAGGAAAAGTTGCTCCTCACTATCTGCACGCTCCTCTTCATTGCATCGATGGGCCCCCTCTTTTCGAGCATAACAACCACAAAGGTGAACACAAATACAAAAGCAACGACCAGGCCGGGCACAAAGAACAACATAAAGCCGACAAGCAACAAGACTCCGAGAATAAGCCCGGCAACCGCAAGGCTTACTATCATCTCGTTGGCCCGGCCGAACCCGTAACCGATCGAGGTCTTTCCTTTATCACGGAGTTCCGTCATCATGGAGGTCACCATCCCCTGAGCAAAACTGTAAAGTATCCACCCGATCACCGACAGGACGGACCTCGCCAGCACAAGGTTTGTCATCTCCTCCCCCGCATTGCCCATTCCATCCGGCTCTGTCGCCGACATCCTGATCCCTATTATGAGGATCGAGAGGCAGCCGATGATGAAAGAGGCGATTACAGGAGGCATGATCACGATGGTATGCTTCCTCGTCAGGCCCAAACTCTCCCTCAGCAAGTCACCTACGCCCATGGGTTCTCTCTCTCAGACAATGTTCGTCTCCTTGGATTCCCGGGTTGTCAAAACAGCCCGCCATTACTTCTCCTCTTTCAGAAGACACCAGCAGGTGAATTGAATAATATCAGTTTGCTCCGAACGGTGTCAATCTCGACATGGACAGCCCTGAAACTGCCGCCGTCATAACCATGACCGCTCCGGTGCAGTATTGAACGCACAACTGCATTATCCGTCCCGGCTTTTAGGGTATAATGTAGTAACCACGACAAAAGCGAGAGGTGCCGCATTGAGGAAACGCAGACTCGGACAACACTATCTCTTCGACCGATCCATACTGGCAAGACTGATGGAGGCCGCAGAGCTCTCACCAGAGGACACCGTGGTGGAGATAGGCCCCGGCAAGGGGCACCTCACGCTGATGTTGTCAGAAAAGGCAAGGGAGGTCGTGGCCATCGAGCTCGACCCGTATCTATGTGAAGAGCTCAAGAGGAAGGTCCGTACAGTAAAGAACATACGGCTCTTCTGTGGAGACGCCCTGAAGTATCCGTACCACACTCTCGCGCCGTTCAAGGTGGTGGCCAATATCCCCTACTATATAACAACACCGATACTCTTCAGGCTGCTCGCCCACAGGGACAGACTCCTGTCTGCCACACTCACGGTCCAGAAGGAGGTGGCCGAAAGAATAGTGGCCCCTCCAGGAGGAAAGGACTACGGGGTGCTGTCGCTCATGATCCAGTACTATGCCGACGCCGCCATAGTATTCCGTATATCAAAGAAGGCGTTCAAGCCCCCGCCGAAAGTGGACTCCGCAGTGGTTCATCTCAGGATCCTGGCTGAACCGCGCGTCTCCGTCGCTGACGAGAGGATATTCTTCAGGGTGATCAAGACGGCTTTCTCACAAAGGAGAAAGACCCTTGCCAACTCTCTCAGGCCGATGGGAGAAGACATCAAGGACGTCCTGCTTGCTGCAGGGATCGATCCCCGCAGAAGGCCCGAGACACTGAGCATGGAAGAGTTCGCCATGATAACCGACGCATTCGTTCAATCCGGGCTCCAGCGCAAAAACAAGCCTGTGACAAGTGAGTGAACGGATCACGGCAACCGTGATGTCGAACAAGGAGTCTGCCGCATTGAGACAGTCCCGAAGCCCGACGTGTAGATTCAATCCGTCTCACAGGGAGGGATCCTGCTCCTCAATGCCTTCATCCTCTCATCCGTGAGTTCAGGCTTCACTGCATAGTCCGCAAGTGCATATTCGTCCTTCTTCTTGATCAGGAGCCACTCGTTCTTCCTCCCCCTCAGCCTCGTCAGGACGAATCCCCCCTTCAGCTTCCTACCCCTCAGGACAAACTCCAACCTTCCCGCCTCCGGACTCCCGGCCGTGATTTCACATTCTCCCGAGTCCCATATCAGCACGGGTCCGGCACCATAATGGCCTTCGGGAATTATGCCTTCAAACTTTCCGTACTCGATCGGATGGTCATCGACCATTATCGCGAGCCTCTTGTCCTTTGGAGACATTGAAGGCCCTTTCGGGACGGCCCAGGACTTCAACACCCCGTCCATCTCGAGCCTGAAGTCATAGTGGAGGCGCTTCGAGTGATGTTCGTGTACAACGAATACTGACATGGAATATAATAGCATTTGAAGCCCTTTTCGGGAGCAGGGCAGCCCTGGATTGACATCCTCGCAGGCTGGTGTTAATATGTGGATAGACTGCGGGAGGCGTTACCCTGCGAGGCTGCAACGAGTGAAGTTCCGGGACTGCACATGATGAACCGTAGATTCGAGATTCTTGACATATCCGGAGACGTGGGACTGAGGGTCGAGGGCCGGAGCCTCGAGGATCTCTTCATGAACAGCGCCCTCGGACTCTACAGCCTCATCACCGACCTCTCGGGTGTCGAACCTTCGGACTCGATCGCCGTAAGGCTCGAGAGCGAGTCGCTCGATCGCCTCTTTGTCGGGTGGCTCAATGAGTTGATCTTCCGATTCGACACCTACGGTTTCATCGGCAAGGAGGTCCGGATCAACAGTATCAACGAAAACAGGCTCGAGGCGGACATAAGAGGCGAGGAGTTCGATCCCGAAAGACACGAAAGGGGACTCCTGGTGAAAGCCGCCACATACCATAACCTCGTGATCGGGAAAAAGGACGGCATCTGGACTGCCGAGGTGGTGCTCGACATATAGCGGGATGACGGCGAGTATCCGAGACATTTACGCCGGTTACTCAACAACCGTTGTTTCCTGGAAAAGATCCGTTACTGCAGCGAAGACATCCTCGACATAAAGCAGGAGTGACCATATGGCGGAAGGATTGAGAAGAATAGACGAAACGCGGCTGGAGGTTCCGAAGGGCTATACCGGTGGAATGCTTGTCGGAGGGATCATATATCTGGACAGGGAGCTCGAGGCCTTCCTCGAAGAGGGAGCCGTAAGACAGGTCGCAAATGTGGCCACGCTTCCCGGCATAGTAAAGAGGTCCCTTGCCATGCCGGATATCCATACGGGCTACGGCTTTGCAATCGGCGGGGTGGCTGCCTTTGACCTGGAAAGCGGCATAGTCTCTCCGGGCGGCGTGGGTTACGACATAAACTGCGGGGTCCGTCTGATCCGCAGCAACCTCACGCGTACTGAAATCCTTCCCCGGATGAAAGAACTCGTTGTGAGGCTCTACAATGAGGTCCCTTCCGGCGTCGGCTCCAAGGGCAGGCTGAGGCTGACGAGAGAGGAGGAGAGGGTGATTCTCATGAAAGGGGCCCGCTGGGCGGTCGAACGGGGCTACGGCACCACGGAAGACCTCGAGAGGACTGAATCCGGCGGGTCGATGGACGGTGCAGACCCCTCACTGGTAAGTGACAGGGCCTTCGAGCGAGGCAGGGCGCAACAGGGCACGCTCGGCTCCGGCAATCACTTCCTCGAGATACAGTACGTTGCAGAGATCTACGACGAGAAGGCAGCCGGCATGCTCGGACTGTTTCAGGACCAGATAACGGTAATGATCCACACGGGGTCACGGGGGCTTGGACACCAGGTATGCACGGACTATCTCGAGGTGATGGAAAGGGCCGTCAGGAAGTATGGAATTACACTGCCGGACAAGGAACTCGCATGTGCCCCTGTAAACAGCCCCGAGGGCCGGGACTACCTCTCGGCCATGAAGGCTGCGGCAAACTACGCTTGGGCCAACAGGCAATGCATAATGCACTGGACCATGGAAGCGCTCATGAAGGTTATGCAGGCATCCGCGGAAGAGCTGGGCCTGAAGCTCGTCTATGATGTCGCCCACAACATAGCAAAGATAGAGGAGCATACGGTCGACGGTGTCAGGAAGAGGCTGATGGTCCACAGGAAGGGGGCCACGCGGGCCTTTCCGCCGGGTCATCCCGAACTCCCCGAGGTTTACAGGGAGCTGGGCCAGCCCGTCCTGATCCCCGGAGACATGGGAAGGGCGTCTTTCGTCCTGACCGGCACTGAACGGGCCATGGAAGAGACCTTCGGCTCCACATGCCACGGCGCCGGCAGGGTGATGTCGAGGCACCAGGCGATAAGGCAGGCGAAGGGCCGCGCCATATGGCGGGAGATGGAGGATGCAGGGATAATCGTTATGAGCGCAGGCAAACGGACTCTTGCCGAGGAGATGTCAGAGGCATACAAGGATGTATCAAACGTCGTGGACGTGGTGCACAGGGCGGGCATCTCCAGAAAGGTGGCGAAGCTGAGACCGCTCGGCGTGGTGAAGGGATAGGCGCGGGATGGAAAGGGGAGCGCTTCCCTGGACGGACATCTGTCCAATTTGACAATGAAAGCCCCGTTAGGATATGATAGTAGCCAGCGGGGTAGAGCAGTCTGGTAGCTCGTCGGGCTCATAACCCGAAGGTCGGAGGTTCAAATCCTCCCCCCGCCACCAAAACCCGTCACACATGTTGTCTGCAAATCCCTGACATAGCTGCTGATCCCTCTTGAACGGTCACTTCTCTACCCGTCCCTTTGTTCCTACTGCTCAAAACCCTCTTCCGCTCTCATGGAACGACATGGCTTCCAGCATCTCCGATCAACCAGCCACAGGCTGCATCGCCTTTCATTTCGTCATTGTCGATTCCCGGGGGAATTTCGGACAGATTGACAAAACCACAGGGTACGGTTACAATGAACTGTACATATCCTGTCACTGAGAAAGGGTGGTTTCACGTAACAGCCCGTCATCCTTGATTCCGGGGGGATAAACGGCGGCTCTGATCAATCTTCACCGTCACGATCAAATGTTCATGCTTTGCAGCAGCCGGATCCGGGGCTGAAAGGCCGTGTCACACCGACAACAGGGGGCCTTTCCTGCTTGGATCCCGGCGCAGACTCAATAAACTAAGAGGGGGTAACGGCTCATGGAGCAAAAAGTACCGTTTGATCTGAAAGACTTACGTCCGCCCAAAATCAACGTCAAAACAGTTGCGGGCGTCGCGGCCGCAATCCTGCTTGGAATCCTTCTGTTCTCCTCCTACTTCACCGTGGATACGGAAGAGGTCGGAGTCGTCCTGAGGTTCGGAAAATTCGTCCGCACGGTCAATCCAGGACTGAACTTCAAGATGCCCTTTGGGATCGAGAAGGTCTACAAGGTACCCGTCGAGCGGCAACTGAAGCTCGAGCTCGGGTTCCGAACGACCAAGCCCGGGATCAGGACCGAGTACTCCTCCAAAAAATACCAGGAGGAATCCTTGATGTTGACTGGAGACCTGAATGCCGCTGAAGTGGAATGGATCGTACAGTACCGGATCAAGGACCCCTACAAGTTCCTGTTCCGCGTGAGAAACGCCGTGGGGACGTTCCGCGACATCAACGAGGCCGTCATGCGTGAGGTCGTCGGAGATCGCACGGTGGACGAGGTCCTCACAGTCGGCCGCCAGGAGATTGCAAGCACGGTTACCCTGAAAGTTCAGCAGTTGTGTGACCAGTACGAGACAGGGATAAAGGTGGAACAGGTGGTGCTTCAGGACGTGAACCCCCCTGAACCCGTGAAACCCGCCTTCAACGAAGTCAACGAGGCCCAGCAGGAGCGCGAGAAACTCATCAACCAGGCCCTGTCCGAATACAACAAGGTGATCCCGAGGGCGAGGGGCGAGGCGGAGAGGACCATCGAGAAGGCGAAGGGATATGCGCTTGAACGCGTCAACAACGCACGAGGTGAGGCTGCAAAGTTCAACTCCGTGTTCAAGGAGTACATGAAGGCAAAAGAGGTGACTCGTCAGCGTATATACCTCGAGACAATGAACGATGTCATGCAGAAGGTCGGAAGGAAGTTGATAACAGATGAGGATGTCACGGGAATACTGCCCCTGTTCCAGCTCGAAAAGGGAGGTACCGGAAAATGAACAAAACCAAGTATGCAGTGATCGCGGCAGTTGCAGCCTTCGCACTGGTCATCGTGGCCTCCTCAGCCTTCATCGTGAATGAGACGGAGCAGGTCATAATCACACAGTTCGGCAAACCGGTAAGCAAGCCGATCGTGACACCGGGTGTCCACTTCAAGATACCCATCATCCAGCAGGCGAACTTCTTCGACAGGAGATTTCTCGAGTGGGACGGCAGCCCCAACCAGGTGCCGACAAAGGACAAGCGGTTCATATGGGTCGACACCTATGCGAGGTGGAGGATAAAAGACCCCCTGCTCTTCTTTCAGCGAGTACGGGACGAACGGGGCGCACAGTCGCGCCTGGACGACATCCTCGACGGCGAGACGAGAAACGCAATCGCCAAGCACGTCCTCGTCGAGATAATCCGTACGACTAACCGCGAGTACCAGACGAGCGAAGCACTGCTCGCCGGGGAAGCGGCCAAAAGCCTGGTGCGGATCAAATACGGAAGGGAGAAGATAGCGCGATCCATCGTGGACGCAGCCTCGGCCCGCACGCTCGAACTCGGAATCGAATTGCTCGACCTGAGATTCAAACGGATCAACTACGTGGAGGAAGTGCGCAAAAAGATATTCGAACGCATGATCACGGAACGCAAGCGCATAGCGGACAAGTTCCGCTCCGAAGGTCAGGGCGAGGCATCCAAGATCCTGGGCAACAAGGAACGCGACCTGAAGAAGATACAGTCCGAGGCGTACAGAACGGCTCAGGAGATCATCGGCAAGGCCGATGCCGAAGCGGCCGCGATCTATGCCGAGGCGTACAACCAGAACCAACAGTCTCGCGACTTCTATGTCTTCCTGAAGACACTGGAGACTTACCAGACGACCCTGTCCGAAAAGGACTGGCTTATACTCTCCACAAAGAGCGACTTCTTCAAGTACCTTCGGACCCAATCGGGCAAATAGTGTTCATCCGGGAGCCGTACGGCTCCCGGTGTTCCCTCCTTCATCGGGTTCACCGTCTTCTCCGTCAAGGTTTCCTCTCAAGGCGATCATGGGCTTGACAAAGGCGGTCCAGATACGTATAATGATAATCGTTATCAAGAAAGGCGCCCGGTCGGGCCTTGATCACCTGAACCTGAATCTGGTGCTATTACTTCGGCAATTAGAAACACTGTAACCCTTTCATGACGCGGGATGAAGTCCGGCAGGACAAACCGCTGCTGCCTGGATACAGGGATAAAGAGGCCCGGTTATGGAAAGGGAGTGATCTGACAGACTCTGAACGGTTTCAAGTATCAC
>JAADGG010000037.1 GCA_013152485.1 Nitrospirota bacterium
CAGCCGCCACAGGCAGGCCTGAGCTCGTCCACGACAGAGCCACACCCGAGCCGGTCCATGCAGCTGCAGAAGGGGGCAAGACCAATGGAGGTTTTGAAGAGTTTTGACCTGGATATAAACAACGACTTGTTCCGTCTGTTTGCCGATCTGATATACGGGACATCAGGAATAAGGTTGAACATCAACAAGAAAGGCCTTCTGGTATCAAGACTCGGAAAGCGCCTCAAGGTTTGCGGAATCAGGAGCTTTCACGAATATTACCAGAGGGTCAAGAGTGACAATGAAGAGCTGGTGGAGATGCTCAACTGCATATCTACCAACACGACGAAGCTCTTCAGGGAGATATACCACTTCCAGTTCCTGAAAAACACCGTGATCCCCGAATTGTTGAAGAGAAATGCACGTGACAGGATCATCAGGATCTGGAGTGCCGGATGCTCAACCGGTGAGGAGCCTTACTCCATAGCGATTACCGTCCTCGAGGCCATGAAGCTCAACAACGTCAGACCGGAAGACTGGAATGTCAGAATTCTCGCCACGGACATATCAACCCAGGTGTTGCGTACGGCCGAGGCGGGAAACTATGAGCTCGAACAGCTTCCCGACGACCTGCCTCCGAATATTGTGTCCGCATACTTCCTGAAGGGTGTCGGGGCGAACGAGGGCTGTATCCGGGTCAAGAATCTCGTAAAGGATATCGTGAGATTCAGGAGGCTGAACCTGAAGGACGGCACTTACCCGTTCAAGAGGAAGTTCGATGTAATATTCTGCAGAAACGTGATGATATATTTCGACGAAAAGATGAAGAGGCACGTGCTTTCAAACTTCCATTATTATCTCACGCTCAACGGCTATCTGTTCCTGGGGCACTCGGAGACGATGCTGGGCAGGGACCAGTTCGTTCCTGTCCACATAACGGCGTACAGAAAGATATGATAATAACGAGTGAACTGAAAAGGATAATCCTCAACATCGGAGACGTCGTGGTCACGACGGAGCCTTCGATACTGGAGACGGTTCTCGGCTCGTGCGTCTCTGTATGCCTGTGGGACGAAAGGCTGAAGATTGGAGGGATGAACCACTTCATGCTGCCCCGCGTGTTCAATACCATGAAGAACGGCACGTGCTGCGGGCCTGAATCAATGGAGAAGCTCATCAGCACCTTCATGGCCTCAGGGGCAAGCATAAAGGACATCAAGGCAAAGATCTTCGGAGGCGGCAAGGTGATAAGCTGCTTCGGGCAGGCCTATGACGTAGGAATCGAGAATGTGACAGTGGCGAAAAAGATGCTGCTCGACTATGGAATCCCCATCGTCGGTGAGTGCACCGGACTCGACCTCGGCAGGAAGATCGTCTTCTATTCCGCTACTGGAAGGGTATTCGTGAGAAGTTTTCGAGGGCGGGACGAGTTGTTACATTAATTGTTCCTGAAAAAAACCGGGGGAAATCGCTATGACGGGCGAAAAAAACAAAATCAAGGTGCTGATCATTGATGACTCAGCGGTCATAAGGCAGCTTCTCACAGAATTGCTGAAAGATGCGGATGACATCGAGGTCGTGGGAACGGCCCAGGACCCCATATTCGCCATGAAGAAGATAAGGAACCTGAAGCCGGACGTGCTCACCCTCGACGTTGAAATGCCGAGGAAGGACGGCCTGACATTTCTGGAAGAGCTGATGACGGAAAATCCGCTGCCCGTGGTCATGGTCAGTGCCTTGACCAGGAAGGGCTGTGAAACCACGATCAAGGCACTCGAACTCGGAGCTGTCGATTATGTCTCGAAGCCGAGCGTCGACGTATCGAGCAGGCTCGCCGACCTCGGCAACGAGATCATAAGAAAGATCCGTGTTGCATCACGGTCGAAGGTCAGGCAGAGGTCGGCACGCAAGGATCGCAAACCCGACCAGCATGCATCAGCCGCCATGATTGACACAACTGACAAGATCGTGGCGATCGGGGCATCCACGGGCGGCACCCAAGCGATCACCGAGATCATAACCGCCCTGCCGGAAAACATACCGGGAATCGTCATAGTTCAACACATGCCTCCCCTGTTCACACGGTCCTTTGCCCAGCGCCTGAACTCGCTCTCGAGACTCGACGTGAAGGAGGCCGCGACCAACGACAGGGTGATAAGGGGCAGCGTGCTGATCGCCCCTGGAAACGAACACACGGCGATCAGGCGCAACGGCGCCCTTTACTACACGGAAGTGATGGACGGTCCCATGATAAATTACGTCAGGCCCTCGGTTGACGTGCTCTTCAGATCGGTTGCAAAATATGCCGGTAAGAACGCAGTGGGGGTGATACTCACCGGTATGGGTGAAGACGGTGCCAGGGGGCTGCTCGAGATGAAGCACGCAGGGGCCTTTACCATCGCCCAGGACGAGGCATCCTCCGTTGTGTTCGGCATGCCGAGGAAGGCGATCGAGATGGGAGCCGTGGACAAGGTCGCCCCGCTTGAAGAGATATCCAGGATCATCCTCGAACACCTCTCTTCCCGGCATTAGGACTTCCCGAACCTCGCCGGAAAGGTAGAATCACTGCTTTATGGTCGCAACCACTCCCTGACGCGCGGCGGATGTCGGCTTGCCATAAGCCGGAAATATCTGTGATAATAATAAGTTACCGGTCAAAGAGTGCCCGGTAACCGGTGAGCAGACAGAGCCGCACCGCAATGAAACCGAAATGCGCGGGAACAGAGTGGAGAATCGTCCCTTTCCTTAGAGGCGAGGATCGTGATGAAAAAGGTCTACATAAGAACATTCGGCTGTCAGATGAACGTGCACGACTCCGAGAGGATGCTCGGAGTGCTCAGAAGGGAGGGCTATGCACCCGTAGATGCCCCCGAGGAGGCGGATCTCATAATATTCAACACCTGCAGCATAAGGGAGAAGGCCGAGCAGAAGTTCTACAGCCAGCTCGGAAGGACGAGGCGGCTGAAAAGGGACAATCCGGCGCTGAAGGTGGCGGTGGCCGGCTGTATAGCACAGCAGCAGGGCGCCGGTATCAGGGAGAAGGCCCCTTACGTCGACTACGTGATCGGCCCCCAGAACATCGGAAGGGTGGGGGATGCCGTTCTCGGCACGGAAGGGATATTCACGGACGACAACCCCGAGCTTGCACGAAGCGACCTCCCTGCCGAGCGAGACCGCTCTGTCAAGGCATGGATAAACATCATGTACGGGTGCAACAACTTCTGCTCGTATTGCGTCGTCCCCTATACCCGCGGCAGGGAGAGGTCGAGACCCGCAGAGAACATACTGAACGAAGTGAAGGGGCTCGCAGCCGATGGCTTCAAGGAGATAACCCTCCTTGGACAGAACGTCAACTCCTACAGTGGAGACGTCTCGTTTCCCGAGCTGCTGAGCCGCATAAACGATATCGAGGGCATAGAGCGGATAAGATTCGTCACCTCCCACCCGAAGGACCTCGGGGAAGGGCTCGTCAGGGCCATGAGAGACTTAGACAAGGTTTGTGAACACATACACCTTCCGCTTCAGTCGGGCTCGGACAGGGTGCTGAGGCTGATGAACAGAAAGTACACCTTCAGTGAGTATGTCAGCAAGGTGAAGATGCTGCGTGAGGCCGTTCCGGATATTGCGATCACAACCGACATAATCGCCGGTTTTCCCTCGGAGACACCCGACGACCACAAAGCCACGGTCTCAGCCCTGCAAGAGATCGGGTTCGACGGCATATTCGCCTTCAAATACTCCCCGCGCCCAATGACAAGGGCGGCGGATATGGAGGGACAACTGCCGGATGAGGTCAAGTCCGAAAGACTCACGGAGATACTCGCGCTCCAGGACCGGATAACCGAGGCTCGGAACAAGGCCCTGCAGAACACCGTTCAGGAGGTCCTCGTCGAGGGCACTAGCGGGTCAGAGCCGGAGAAGATGACCGGGAGGACGAGGACCAACAAGATCGTCAACATTGCGCCCTCAGGCAGTGTCTCGCCGGGGATGATCCTGAAGATCAGGATCCTGAAGGCAAACCGACATTCACTCGAAGGAGAGGTGATCGACGGCGCATGAGACAGATGTCAATCCGTACCCATCACTTGCCGGCTGCCGGACCCAGGCCATGAAGATAGCCGTACTGACCCTCGGTTGCAAAACCAACCAGGCCGAAAGCAACTACATAAAGAATGCCGCCGTCAGCGCGGGTCACACGATTGTAAGCCACAAGGACTCTCCGGACGTATGCATCGTAAACACCTGCACGGTAACCGCCAAGAGCGACTACCAGTCACGCCAGATGATCAGACGGGTCCTCAGGACAGGGGCCAAGGTATTCGTAACGGGTTGCTACTCGGAGTTGCGAGCCGATGACATACTCGCCATATCTCCTGAGCTGAGCGTGATCAGCAATCGTGATAAATACAATATCGTCAGCATGCTGGGTATCGACGGCGAAACCGCATCATTGAGTCATTTTTCGGATCGTTCCCGCCCCTTCGTGAAGATCCAGGACGGCTGCAACTACTCCTGCTCATACTGCACGATCCCCAGGGCGAGGGGCGGCTCCCGCAGCAGGCCCGCAGAAGAGATAGTCAGGGAGATACGCATGCTCGAGGAGAGCGAGTTTGCCGAGGTGGTACTAACAGGGATACATGTCGGCCATTACGGATACGACCTCAAACCTAAAGTATCACTTTCATATCTGCTCGACAACATACTGAAAAGTACAAGTAAAGTCAGAATACGCCTGAGTTCCATCGAGATCAACGAGATCGACGACCGCCTTTTGGAGCTCCTGAACGATCAAAGGGTGTGTCCGCACCTCCACATACCGCTGCAGAGCGGTGACGACACGGTCCTGAAACGGATGAGGAGGCCCTACGACAGGCGATACTATATCTGCAAGGTCGGGGAAATCCTCAAACGTTACGCTGGCATAGCCCTGGGGACGGACGTGATCGTAGGGTTTCCGGGAGAGGGCGAGGAGGAGTTTTCAAACACGCGCAGGCTGATCGAGGAGATCCCCTTTTCATATCTCCACGTCTTTCCATACTCTGACCGGCCGGGGACACCGTCGGCCGGCATGTCCGGACATGTGAGCCCGGAAACGAAGAAGATGCGGACCCAGGAGCTGAAAAACCTCGACAGTGAAAAGAGGAGGGCTTACAGGAGGGCCCAGATAGGCAGGTCACTCAATGTGGTCTGTGAAAGGAGGCTCCAGAACGGCCTGTATACGGGCAAATCAGAGAATTATCTCAACATTTACTTCGCCAATGCTTCATGTCAGCCCGGCAGATCGGCAAGAATCTGGATTTCTGAGGTCTTTCAGGACGGCCTCATCGGAATTCCCCTACAAAAAGAGGAAACCCTTTGATTTTTAAGGGTTTTATGACTGCCTAAAACTTATACAAAACCGAAAACCCTCAGCACGCTCCAGCATTTAGGGCTGATTTACACATGCTTAGTAACAGGTTATCAACATGGAATGTTAAAAGATAACGTCTGATAATTTATATTATGTTAAATTACAGCAGGGAAAAGACCGGCACGCCCTCAACGCATCTGCGCACCCGCAAGGCGCCTCAGGAGCGCCTCCGCCTCCTCCCTGCTTCTCACCCTTCCTGCAAACTGCGCCTTCCTCAGCTCATAAAGGAGTCTTCCCACGGCCGGACCCCCTGCAACAGAGGTGATCCGCTTCACGTCTTCACCGTTCAGCAGGGGCCTGCCGCGCACCGCAAGGTACCTCCTGGCCCTGTCGTAGAGCTCCGGCCTTCCCTGCACCAGTACGGCCTCCGGAATCGAGTCCCCAAGTCCCTCGAAGCAGTCGAACAGCTCGTCGTCACCCGCCACGCCACGGCTCAAGACGTCCTCCCTGCGGCCCTTGAATCGTGCTACGCGACTCCTGAGCCTCCCTGACAGCCTCAACCGCGTCCGCTCTACAGGCACCCCATCGAGCAGTATGTCCAACAGCACAAGCCCCCTGAGCGTAAGCCCCTGCGAGACCTCCTCATCGAGCTCCCGCCTGAAATCCTCAGGTGCTTCTTTAAGTTTCCCCGTTACTTCGACCAGTTTCTGCATTACAGCATCCAACTCATTGTTTTTCAAGGGAATTACTTCCCCGCCTACACTCTCCTCAAATGCCTCACCCAGTGCCTTCAAACAGGCCCTGGACTGCAGGAGCTTGAAAAACTCTAAAGTAATCCTTTCAGGTGCGGACCGCCGGATAAGGCCCTTGTGCCTCCTTACAGCCTTTCTCGTATCGTCATCAACATAGCCGTCCAGTTCACCGACGAACCTGTAGGCCCTGAGCATGCGCACAGGGTCGTCTACGAGGTTGTCCTCCCGTATCATCCTTACACAACCCTTCTTCAGGTCCTGCACACCGCCAAGGGGGTCATGCAGGCCTGTCTCGACAGAGAAGGCGATGGCATTGATCGTAAAGTCCCTCCTCAGCAGGTCGTCACCGATCTCGTTGTCATACCTGCTGAAATCAAGCGTCTCTCCGCCTCCAAGGGCTATCCTCAGCGCTGTCCCATCCTTGAGTTTTACTATAGTTCCGCCAACAAAACCCCTTATTCTGCAAACAATTTTTTCCAGGTCCCCCTGTACGGCAAAATCCCTGTCCCTCGACGTCACGGACAGAAAGGCATCCCGGATGAAGCCCCCCACGAGGTATGCCCCAGGGACCTCCCGGAAGACGACCCGGTTCAGTCCGTCGTCGAGGATTCCCTGAATCACCCTCTCTATATCATCGAGCATCATCTCCTCCTCGCATACGGGAAGTTTCCAGTGTCGTATCTTCTATGGTACTATATTTGTACTCCACCGGCAATCGAGACGGCTGAAGCCGGGTACGCGAAGAGTACAAGAGACTTGCCGGTGTTCAGGTTGATTTTTCTCATGGATTTCTTTTAATATTAATCATTTATGCGGGCGTAACTCAGTGGTAGAGTGTTAGCTTCCCAAGCTGAAGGTCGCGGGTTCGAATCCCG
>JAADGG010000080.1 GCA_013152485.1 Nitrospirota bacterium
CCTGTCGGCCTATGCCGGAAAAAAGGTCCGTGTCGGTTTCTCCCTCAATCAGGGTAACAGCGGTTGGCCGAGTTACAAGACCTATGTAGGGCTTGGCTGGTACTTCGATGACGTCTCCATAACCGTTTATACACCATAGGAACAAAGGCATCGAGCGAGTAACCGTATGTTTGCAGCACACCGGGAGACAGCCGGCCATCGCGGCCGGCTGTCTCCCTCCCGCCGGGAAGGGTTCGTGCCCGTTTGTACGTCAATCAGTCGGCATGCTCGTTCGGTGTCGGCCTGACGGCCTGAAGACAAAAGGGAGGAGGTGTTTACGAGGACCACGCTCAAAGTCCTGACGCCGGACTTATACCATGTAGATGTGTCGGATGACTTTTTCCGCTGATCTTGACGGGCGTTTTCTCCGGAAACGGCGATACGTCAGGATGGGGGACCGATGTTGAGGCGGTTCATGAATGTTCATTGATGACATAACATGCGGTTCGATTTGTGAATGCAATTCATTGGTGTACGCTTTTGAATGTAAGTGAAGTGATACGTAAATGCACACAGGAGTTATTACAAGCAAGGAGGTTCGTCATGACTGAGAAGTTGAATCAGGTGGGACTTGCAATGCTTGTCCTCTTCTTGACTGTCAGCCCTGCGTTCGGCTGGTCGGAATCCGGCAGGTTCAGCATAGGAGTATTTGGCGGCAGTGTCAACAGTATTGTCGATACGGCTGCAGAGGGAAGCTATACCGTCTATCCGGATACGGAGTTTGATGGTGATAGGGTATTGGGAGGCAGCATAATGTACAGGTTTCCCTCAGAGTTTGCATTGGAACTGAGTGTCGAACGCTTTTCCATGGACCTGGAAGAGTTAGGTGTGAAGTTTGGAACACTGAATATGACCCCCGTCATGCTCCTCCTGAAAGTCCAGGGCATGCCCGCGGGTGGTACAGGACTTGCCGGTCACGCAGACATCGGGATCGGAAAGAGTTTTAACAGTTTTGACAAGGGGCCGCTCATTACCGACCTGGAGAGCACGTATAAGACCGTGATCGATATAGAGGTGGATGATTCGTTCGTTTTCGAGTTGGGGGCCGGGATTGATTTGTTTTTCACGAAGAATTTTTCCGCCAATCTTGACGGAAGGTTTCTGCTCGGAAATGTGGATACCTCGGGCTGGGGGTTTGACATAGATACGTTTCACGTCAGCAACTTCCAGGTACTGTTTGGAGTGCGGTATTGGCATTGAGGAGATAAAAGGTATCAACAGTTTGAAAGGAGACAGTGAACGATGGATACTCTGAAGAAAGAGATACATATTTTTGCAGGGACTGCCATGAGGGTCTTGGTATTGTCGGCGGTTGCCCCTCTGTTGACCCTTTTGCTGCTTTCTTCTTGTGCCTCCACCTCGCAACACATATCCAGCAGCAGCGAAAAAAAAGCCACATATATTGCACATGAAAAGATTATCATTATGCCTGCGGTATTGAAATATGTGTCTATCTCCAATGACGCCCCTTTACCACCAGCGACTTACAAAGGCGAGGAAGCCGGAGCTTTTCTGGTGAGTTATTCCTCGGAGCTTTTGAGCAAAAAAGGTTTTAGTGTGTTGAATGCAAAAGCATTGTCAAGCGAAGATTCAAAGTTCAGGAAGGCGTACAATGAAATACTCGGTGAACGTATCAGTCTGTTCCGTTCGTCTTCAAACCCCGATTTGACTGAGGACATGAAAGTACTTGCTGAATCCTCGAACAATGCCGGTATCCTGATTTTTATGCTTAGGGTGAAAGTCGGTCCAAGCGGGACATGGAATCCCTATACCGGAGCGATTACGTCCAGCTCCAGCTACACAAGGTTGAAGGCCCTTCTGGTTGAGACTGGGAGCGGACGCAAGTTGTGGAAAAATGAAGTACAGCTTAGAGAGATTCCAGCCCCAGAGAGTCATGGCTATAAAGACGCGGTGAAGTTGCTTTTGGAAAACCTGAAAACAGATAAGGGAGGACAAAGTGTGCAGATTATCAACTAAGCCGTTTTACAAGTTACTTGTTCTTCTTTCACTCTTGATTCTAACCGGATGTGCTGCTGCAAAACAGCCGATCTTTTTAAGCAGTACATTCGGTAAGGAGAGAATCGAACGTATTCACGTGCTTCCTGTTGTTGACCTCAGGTTCAACAAGGAGCCTGAACTACCAAAACTGAATAAGTGGATTCTGGGTACTGTGAAAAGTAGTTTGAAACGCAAGAAGTATACTTTTACTATAGTTTCAGACACTTCACTTGTCGGAAACATAACCGAAGAAGACCTGCAGACAGTTGATGCTGAATGGGTTAAGGATTTAGGCCCAACCGGTTCGCGGTGGGTAATGGTCATAGCCTTATTGGATGCAAAGTCGAAATTGACGTTTGGAAGCACCGGCAATGCCGAAGTCGCAGGTTATCTGTTCGATAGGATGGACGGCTCCATTGTGTGGCGGGATAAGGGCATCGGAAGTGTGGGGCAGGGCGGTTTGATCGGTATGTTTCTCAAAGGATTGATGATTGGAGACGCAATCAACATGGCAACCTCCGACTTGATGCGCAGTTTTCCCGACAATGAGGTCTGATGCGGGCTGGGCACACCTTCTCTGCCGAGATGCTCCGACGGCTGCATGTTCATGGTTTCAGCCCGGAGAGAGAAAAAAAACGGCACAACACGGCCGTCTTGTAGTAATATTTTATGTAGCGAGGGAGAAGCCCGCCGATATGAAACCAGTGAATGCCGTCTGTTTTGCAGGAGGGCTGGTTTGCTGTCGGCGAGATTCGGGAGGGGCAGAGAAAAGGGTCATGCGAACAGGACGGATAGTCGCCGGTGTGTGTCTTTTATTGCTGCTCTTGTCCCCCTCACCCGCCTCAAGCGCGGATATAACCGTCTGGCTGATGGCAGGTGAATGCCTGCCTGACCGGACCTACTCCGAAGCGGAGTTTGCAGAGTTTGCGGCACGGTATCCCCATGCCGGCATAGATATAGGCGGGGACGAGGAGAGGGCGAGGCTGGTGCTGATGGAGAACAGGGAGATTCTGCAGGATATCGAGGAGTTCAGGCGTGGATTTTCCTCGGAGAGGGGCCTCGGTCCCGGTGACCTGACAATCAGGGTCCTCTTCATCGGCTGGCACAACTATCCCCTGCAGAGGATCATCGATGACGCAGTGAGCGAGGGCGCCGATGTCGTACAGATAGGCTCTACGTGGACGGCCGCCCTGGCAGAGAGAGGAGTGCTCAAAGAGATCTCCTCTGTGGTGAAGCCGGTAGAGGGGGAGTTCATCCCATCCGCGCTCCAGGGTTCGCGGATACAGGGCGAGGACGGTTACTACGCCATCCCGTGGGTCCTCGACATCAGGACCTGGTTCTACAACAGGGAGCTCTTTGAAGAGGCAGGTATAAGTGCCGACTCCATCAAGGGCCTGGACGACCTGGAGGTTGCTTGTGAGAAATTCAGGAAGAACACATCGGGGCGGGACGTCTGGTTTGTCGGGATCCCGACCTCCGGTGATGACTACAGCACCCTGCACAATGCCATGACGTGGATCTGGGGATGGGGTGGAGACATCGTCAACGGCGCCGGTGTTCCGGTGATAGCTGACAGGCGGGCGATAGAGGGAATGAGCAGGTACGTCGGACTTGCTGTGAAGGGCTGTGCTCCCCTCAAAGGCACTGACGGCAAGGCCGTGCGCCTCGTAGACGTAGAGACCGGTTTCCTTGAGGGCAGGTACGCAATGATATTCATAGGCCCATGGGTCCTCGACGCAGTGGCTCGGGCTGACAGCCCCGGACGGTTTGTCAATGCGGGTTCCCTGTCAGGGCCTGCCGTCTCTGCCGGAAATATCTTCACGGGAGGCAGCCAGCTCGCCCTGATAAACTCGCCCAGAACCCCCCTGGAGGAAGAGGCCGCGAGGGAGTTCCTCGGGTTCCTTTCAGCAAGGGGCAATCCAGGGGCAGGGCTTTCACCGAGAGAGAGGAACTTTGTAGGTCTACTCAGTGACCCTGAACTCAGTACCTATCCCCTGACCCTTATCCGGCAGGAGTTCCGTGCCTATCCGAGCATACCCGAATGGGGAGAGGTCGAGAGGATAATGGTCAGGCGCATTGCAAACATCTTCACCCGTGCCGGAGAAGGTGAAGACCCTGCAGGGGCTGCGGCAGAGGAGTTCGAAACAGCGCTCGGGGAGATCGAGCGGACCCTGGGGCAGGACAGCATGTCCGACTGGAAGATTGCCGTCCTGGTCGTGCTTGCCGGAGGAGCGCTGCTTTATCCGGTATGGCGGTTGCTCGGAAGGCGTTCTTCCAGCCCCGACCTGGTCGATGCCGTGCGAAAGTTCCACAGGATAAAGGACGTGCTGCACAGGGCAAAGGTAAGCAGCGGGATAATCACGGACGATGAGGATGTGGAGCAGAAGAGGAGCCGCATATCCGGTCATCTCGAGACCGTGCTGGAGGAATCCGGCAGGCTCAGGGGCAGAGACGGGCCCGGGCCCTGTAAGATGACGGAGGTGCTGGAGGCAGGCCATGCCGTGATAATCGAATACATGCAGAAGGTGAAGAAGGAGTATCCCTCGCCCGAGCAATACGAAACGGCCCTTATAGAGTACTTTGAGAATCGTATTCGTCCACTCATAGACGATATGTCGAAAGTGCTGAAAGAGGACTACTATATCGAAGCCGAGAGGCTTTGGAGCATAATCAGGGACCTGGAAGGAAGCAAGGATTTCGAGCATAACGTTCCGGCCGGTATGAAAACGAGCGATACCATCGTGATAAGTCCCAATGACCTGAGAAGCTGTCTCGGAAATCTCATCCACAACGCCAGGGACGCGGTCAGCGGTGTGGACGATCCTCAGATCGTTATAGAGATTACCCCCTCAGACGAGTACATATGCATCTCGGTCAAGGACAACGGAATAGGGTTCAGACAGGGTTGCCGGGGACGCGGCCACGGACTGGACGACGTGGAAAAGGCTCTGGGCAGGTGGGGCGGTGAGCTCGGGATCGCGGCGGGAGACGGTGCAAGGGGAACGGTAATGACACTGAAACTCAGAAGGTTTTAGCGGGGGGAGGATCGATGAGACCAAGACTGCTGGTGGTTGATGACGAGATAGGTGTTTTCGAGAGCCTCGGGAAGAGCCTGAGGAGCGTGGGCGGTGACGGGAGGCTCGAGGTTCACCACTGCCTCACGTTCCGGGACGCAGAGAGATTCATCGAAGGGAGCCTGCCGGACATCGTGGTCATAGACCTGAACCTTCCCCGTTCAGAGGGCGGTATCGTAATAGACGGCCTCGGAAGGGAACTTATAGATGTCGTAAGGGCGGCCTCTACGAGGACGAAGATCATAATGATCACCGGAGAGACCGACCGGTGCGTACAGGACAAGTACCTGAACGAGGACTTCCTGAAGGGCGTGAACGACTTCGTCCTGAAGGAGAGCAGGACTCCCTGGATCAGGACCCTTACGGAGAAGATCCTCTACCTCGCAGACCTCTTCATAAGGGCCGAGAAGTTTCTCGTGAGGGAGATATCCGACCGTGTGATGCTCTTCAACATCGACGGGGACGTTGAGGTGATTCTCAGGAAGAAATTCAGGTATGGCTTCGTGGCACCAGAAACCCTCGAGGATGCGGTGGCCGCCTGTGAGAAGAGCCCGGTCTGTGCCGGCATCATCGGTGTCGACGACAGTGCGGGTTATGCATTCATCAGGAGGTTTCTCAAGCACAGAAGGGACATACCCCTTGTAGCGGTCACGAGACGTGATGATGTCGACGGTTTCGAGGCACTCAAGGACGCGATGAAGGAGGGAGCGGTGTCAGGGGCGCGCCTGCTCGGCAATGACTGCTACCTCGAGGCTGCGGTCAAGAAGGCCCTGGAGACGAGGAGGGGAAAGCTCGGGAAGTTTTCAGACCTCATCGGCAACCACCCGGCACTCGTGAGGGCCATCGGCGTGGCTGAGACCGCGGCAGAGGGCAGCTCTCCGGTAATGATCATCGGCGAGAGCGGTACGGGAAAGGAGCTGATCGCGAGGGGGATTCACCGGCATTCGGGCAGGGCCGGAAAGTTTGTGGCCGTCAACTGTGCCGCGATTCCAGAAAACCTGATCGAGAGTGAGCTCTTCGGACATGAAAAGGGTGCGTTCACTTCAGCGGTCGTCCCGAAGAAGGGGCTCTTCGAGGTGGCCGACAATGGCACGCTCTTTCTCGACGAGATAGCCGAGCTGCCGCTTCAGTTGCAGACGAAGCTCCTGAGGGTGCTCGAGACGAGGAGCGTCAGGAGGATCGGCGGCAGCGAGGAGACCGCCGTGGATGTAAAGGTCATAGCCGCCGCCAACAGGGACCTCTCCATCCTCGTGAGGAACGGCAACTTCAGGAACGACCTGTACCAGAGGCTCAATGTCTTCTCCGTCCAGCTGCCGTCGCTGAGGGACAGGAAGTCCGACATCCCGAAACTCGTCTATTACTTCATATCAGACTTCTCGGACAAGTACGGAAAAGGCGTCATAGGCATCGAGAAGGATGCCCTGAAGCTGATCCGGGAGCAGTCCTGGGCCGAGGGCAATGTCAGAGGACTCAGAAACTTCATGGAGAAGGTCATAGCCTCCATCCCGGTGAACAAGGAGATCATCGGCGTGGACGACATTCTCGAGGAGATCTCCTCCATAAGCTCCAGCGAGGGTATGAGGGATTCATACAGTGTGAGCCTGCGCAGGGACTTCACCATAAAAGAGGTAGAACACTGGGCCAAGGCCGTTGCCTGTATCGAGCACCTCAAGGAGGTGCTTCAGAATCTCGACTCGCAGAAGGTGGGGGAGCAGGAGAGGAAAGAGGTGAAGAAGAGGCTCGACATGAAGAACGACGGTACTTTCTATATCAATATAGACAATGCGGTATACATGGCCTGCAATATACTGAGGGAGAAGAAGGGGTATGTCTCGGGCAGTGACGTATTGAGCTTCCTCTCTGCAGACGGGCACAAGGCACTGCGGTTGTTCATCCTCGACAGGATCAGCCGGCGCTTCAACGGTGACGTCGACACTTGAGCGCGTGAGGGGCTGAGCGGCCACGTACATGAAATATAAGTACGGAAACGGAGGGAGGTAGGCATGAAGGGAATCTCCAGGTCAGGGTTTGTAGTCTCGATACTGTGTGCCGTGCTCCTGTCAGCCGGGGCCGCCCGTGCGGAAAAACGGGGGGTGGACCTCGCCTTCGAGCACCTCTACGAGGTGATGGACAGGTACCACAGGGCCTTCTACGTATACACGGACCTTTCCGCTGCAGGCAACCACTTCGTCACCCTCGGCAGGATGTCGAGCCCGGGGGATGCCGACAAGGTGGGAATAGAGCCAGGCTTCAGGGGAGACTGCCTCTCAGGAAGCACCTGTATAAGGAACACGTTCTCCTCCGCCGGAGACAACTGGGGCGGATGGTACTTCATGAACGGGGTGCTCGAGGGTGAAGATACAGTGCCGAAGCTGAACTGGGGTGAGTACCCTGATGCAGGGTTCGACCTCTCCGGTGCCACGAGGCTCACCTTCCATGCAAGGGGCGAGCGAGGAGGAGAACGGGTCGAGTTCTTTGCATTCGGACTCGGAAGGGACCCTGCTACCGGGAGTCCCCTTACATCGTACCCGGACTCCTCCCCGAAGATCTCCACCGGTTACATCACCCTGTCGGAGACGTGGCGGGAATACTCCATAGACCTCGCGGGCGCAGACCTGAGTTACGTTATCGGGGGGTTTGCATGGGTGTCGGCTTCGGACGAGAACGGCGGCCGCGACATAACCTTCTACCTCGACGACATCTCTTACGACAAGGGCAGGCTCGATGAGCCGCGTTTCCTCGTAAGCTTTGAGACAATTCCTTCAACGTCCGGGTTCGATAGCGTCATGAAGAATGTTGCCTTCGGATACGACAATGCCCTTGCCCTGCTCGCCTTCCTCTCCAGGGGGAGGCCGGAAGACCTCGAAAGGGCCGGCCTCCTGGCGGACGCCTTCGTCTATGCCGTCAATAACGATCGCTACTTCACCGACGGCCGCCTCAGGAACGGATACCAGGGAGGAGACCTCGCGCTCTTTCCCGGCTGGACCCCCAGGGGCAAGGCAGCCACGGTCCGCATGCCGGGGTGGTGGGATGACGAAGGCTCGGCCTGGTACGAGGATGAGTTCACAGTGAGCACTCATACGGGGAACGTCGTCTGGCCGCTGATCGCCCTGGTCAACTACTACAGAAAGGCCGGGGGCGACCGATACCTCGAGGCCGCACTGACACTCGGTGAGTGGACCGAGCGTGAAACCAGGGACGACAGGTGCGCCGGTGGATACACGGGAGGTTATGCCGGCTGGGAGGAGTCGGCCGCAAGCCCGGCCGGACAGGAAAAACTGCTCTACAAGTCCACGGAGCACAACATCGATATATACGTGGCCTTCATGCTCCTCTATCAGGAGACCGGAGACGCGAAGTGGAAAGAGGGGGCACTCCGTGCCAGGGCGTTTGTGGAATCCATGTGGAACGGCGAGGGCGGGTACTTCTGGACCGGCACCCTCGAGGACGGGTGCACGACAAACAGGAACCTCAACAGCAGAGACGTTCCGAACATTCCACTCGACATCCAGGCATGGGCCGTAATGGCGCTGGATAGTTACCAGTCGGCCCTCTCATGGACGGGTGCGTACACGGAGCACCACGGCTTCAAGGGGTTCGACTTCAACAACGACAGGGACGGTGTCTGGTTCGAGGGGACCGCCCAGATGGCGGTGGCATATCAGCTGGCCGGAGACACGGAGAAGGCGGATGCCTATATCTCGGAGCTCCGCAAGGCGATGACATCCGCAGCCAACAGTAACGGCAAGGGCATCGTCGCTGCATGCCATGACAGTGTCACGACCGGCTTTGAGTGGGACTACCCGAGCAGGGTGCATGTCGGCGCCACCGCCTGGTACATATTTGCCGAGGAGGGGTTCAACCCCTACTGGGGCAGCTGGACCGGGACTGCGCCGGATGACGAGGACGACGGCTCCGGTGACGAGCGCGTATGCCTGCTGAGCGCCGCCGCCTCAGGCACCCCCCTCCAGCAGAGGCTCGGGGTGCTGAGGGCCTTCAGGGACGACCACCTGCTCACGAACCCTCCCGGGAGGGCCTTCAGCAGGCTCTACTACAGGGTCTCTTCCGCTGTTGCCGGACGGGTCGCGGCGCATGAGACCCTCGGGATGATCATCAGGAAGGGCCTCGCGGTGTTGATTTTCGCCGTGGAAAACCCCCCGTATGCGGCTGCTGCCGGTGCCGTCCTCATCGTGCCGCTCTTTGCATACCTCGGACGCAGGAAGAAGCATACCCCATAGCCTTGCCCAGGAGACGCTCCCGGCCCCGGCTCCCGGCCTGTCAGGGCATCGTCCCCACCCCTCTCCACAGCCCCGGCCGGGATGTCAGGCGAGTGAAACCCTCACAAATATAATAAGAAAATCTTATGTTGTGATTGTAATTTTTTTCTTGAAATAAAACTTTTTCTTTATGTAGTATAGTGCGTTTCCTGAGCAGACACACAAACCAAAAATCTATATAACGGAGGTATTTTAATGAGAATAGTACTGCTTGGCGCACCTGGAGCAGGGAAGGGGACTCAGGCCAAGAAGCTCGTGGACAAGTACGGTATCCCCCAGATCTCCACAGGAGACATCCTCAGGAAGGCTGTCGCAGACGGCACCCCCCTCGGAAAAGAAGCAAAATCCTACATGGACAAAGGCGAGCTCGTCCCTGACTCGGTGGTTATAGGTTTGGTGAAGGAGAGGCTTGCTCAGGACGATTGCAAGAAGGGCTTCATACTCGACGGTTTCCCCCGCAATACCGCCCAGGCGGAGGTCCTCGACAAGGTGCTCGAGGATATGGGGATTCCGCTCCAGGTTGCACTCAGCGTTGATGTCGATATGGATATCCTGATGAAGAGGCTTACCGGCAGGAGGACCTGCAGGCAGTGCGGACAGATGTACAACGTATACTTCTCGCCGTCGCAGAAGGAGGGTGTTTGCGACAAGTGCGGCGGAGAGCTCTATCAGAGGGACGACGACAAGGAGGAGACCATCCGCAAGAGACTCGAGGTTTACGAGGCCCAGACCGCGCCCCTGATCGAGTACTACAAGAACAAGGGGATCCTCAAGAGTGTGGAGGGTACGGGGGAGATCGACGAGATCTTCGCCAAGATCTGCTCTATCCTCGGTGGATAGGAGGGTGTGCCCCTCTGGTGATGGATTTCATGTTTTTCACATATTGCTGATTTCAAGAACAAATCAACGAAGGAGGATTTTATGGCACTGGTAAATCCGCATGGAAAAGAGAAGAGGCTCAAGCCCCTGCTGCTTGAGGGCGAAGCGCTGAAAGAAGAGAAAGAAAGAGCCAAGTCCCTCACCGCCGTGAGGATGTCCTCGAGGGAGACGGGTGATCTTATAATGATGGGGATAGGCGGTTTCACCCCTATCGAAGGCTTTATGGGATACGAAGACTGGAAGGGTGTCTGTGACGAGTACACGATGGCTGACGGGACCTTCTGGCCGATCCCTATCACCCTCTCCACCACGAAGGGCAATGCCGACAGCATCAAGATCGGTGAGGACGTCGCCCTGATCGATGAGGAGTCCGGTGAGATAATGGCCACGATGACGGTCAAGGAGAAGTATACCATCGACAAGGTGCACGAGTGCAAGAAGGTCTTCGGGACCGATGACACCGAGCATCCCGGGGTTGCCAAGGTGATGGCCCAGGGGGAGGTGAATCTTGCCGGGCCGGTGAAGGTGCTGAGCGAGGGCAGGTTCCCTGAAGAGTACAAGGGTGTTTACATGAGGCCCGAGGAGTCGAGAAAGATATTCGAGGAGAAGGGCTGGTCCACCGTTGCGGCGTTCCAGACCCGTAACCCGATGCACCGCTCCCATGAATACCTGACGAAGATCGCGATCGAGATATGTGACGGGGTCTTCATACACATGCTTCTTGGAAAGCTGAAGCCCGGTGACATACCCGCCGACGTCAGGCAGAATGCAATAGATGCCCTGATCGAGAACTACTATGTCAAGGACACGATAACGGTCGGGGGATATCCCCTGGACATGAGGTATGCCGGCCCCAGGGAGGCCCTGCTGCATGCCCTCTTCAGGCAGAACTTCGGCTGCAGCCACCTCATAGTCGGCCGTGACCACGCCGGCGTGGGCGACTACTACGGTCCGTTCGATGCACAGAAGATCTTCGACGAGATACCCCAGGACGCCCTCGAGACGAAGCCGCTCAAGATCGACTGGACGTTCTACTGCTACAAGTGTGACGGCATGGCCTCGATGAAGACATGCCCTCACAGCAAGGAGGACAGGCTGATTCTGAGCGGGACGAAGCTGAGGAAGATGCTCTCCGAGGGCGAGGAGGTCTCGGAGAAGTTCAGCCGTCCGGAGGTCCTGAAGATACTGAGCGAGTACTATCAGGGACTCTCCGAGAAGGTGGAGATAAAGATGCACAAGTACGCAGAAGGAGCATGATTCGGTTGACAGTTGAAGATCTGCACCCGTCGATCTTCAATATTTGAGTGAAGGGAGGTGGAGAGGACCTCGATCTTTTAAGCAGCTTTGCAGTAAACCCTAAATCTAATGTGAGGAGGTATTCAGTATGCCAAGTTATGTGATTACTGAAAAGTGCGACGGCTGCAAGGGGCAGGAAAGGACAGCATGCATGTACATCTGTCCGAATGACCTCATGAAGCTCGATCGCGACAGGATGAAGGCATGGAATCAGGAGCCTGATCAGTGCTGGGAGTGTTACAACTGCGTCAAGATATGCCCTCAGCAGGCTATCGAGATCAGGGGTTACCAGGATTTCAATCCCCTTGGTGGAAACGTCATTCCTCTCAGGGGTACCGATGCAATCATGTGGACGATCAAGTTCAGAAACGGTACGCTCAAGAGGTTCAAGTTCCCGATCAGGACGACTGCGGAAGGTTCGATCGACCCCTATGCAGGTAAGCCAGAGGCCGACATCTCGAGGATCAAGGAGCCCGGACATTTTACCCAGCAGGGTGCGGGTGTAACGATGCCCACAATAAAGTAATTTAAGGAGGCTTAAACATGGAAAAAGAAACATGTACATTCTCATATTGCCAGAAGCCCGAGGTTGTGGAGGTTGAGACCGATCTCCTGATCATCGGCGGTGGTATGTCAGCCTGTGGTGCAGCATTCGAAGCCACCCGTTGGGCGACCCCGCAGGGTATCAGGATAACCATGGTCGATAAGGCTGCAACCGACAGAAGCGGTGCCGTTGCAATGGGTCTTTCAGCCATCAACACCTACATGGGTGAGAACGACCCTGCCGACTACGTCAGGTACGTCAGGGGCGACCTCATGGGCATAATCAGGGAAGACCTGGTCTATGACCTTGGAAGGCACGTTGACGATTCAGTCCATCTCTTCGAGGAGTGGGGACTCCCGATCTGGAAGAAGGGAGACGACGGCTTTTCTCTGGACGGCTTCCAGGCTAAGGATGCAGGCAAGCCCATGCTCAAGGACGGCGGTACCCCTGTCAGGTCCGGCCGGTGGCAGATCATGATCAACGGTGAGTCCTACAAGGTCATCGTTGCCGAGGCTGCCAAGAAGGCGCTCGAGATCAACAGGCAGGCAACCGGCATGGAGCAGAACCACTTCGAGAGGGTCTTCATCGTCAAGCTCTTCAAGGATGCCAACGTGGAGAACAGGGTTGCTGCAGCTGCAGGCTTCAGCGTCAGGGAAAACAAGATCTACATCTTCAGGGCCAAGGCCATCTGCCTCGGTGCCGGCGGAGCAGTCAACGTCTTCAGGCCGAGGTCGTCCGAGGAAGGAAAGGGCAGGGCCTGGTATCCTGTCTGGAACTCCGGTTCCGGATACGCGCTCGGCATGCAGGTCGGTGCTGAGCTCACAATGATGGAGAACAGGTTCGTTCCTGCAAGGTTCAAGGACGGTTACGGTCCTGTCGGCGCATGGTTCCTCTTCTTCAAGGCCAAGGCGACCAACAGCCTCGGTGAGGACTACTGTGCAAACCAGGAGGCGATCGCAGAGGCGAAGGCCAAGTACGGCGACTATGTCGACAAGATGGGTACCGCCATCAGGAACCACCTGATGATGAGGGACATGAAGCTCGGCAAGGGTCCGATCATCATGAGGACCCACGAGGCCATGCAGGCCATAAACAAGGAGTTCGTCGAGAAGCTCGGCGAGAAGGAAGCAAAGAAGAAGATCAAGCACCTCGAGGCAGAGGCCTGGGAGGACTTCCTCGACATGTGTATCGGACAGGCCGGACTCTGGGCTTGTGAAAACGTCGAGCCGGACAAGCAGCCTTCCGAGATCATGCCGACAGAGCCATATCTCCTCGGCTCTCATGCAGGATGTGCCGGCTTCTGGGTCAGCGGCCCGAACGACCTGGGCGCACCTGCCGAGTGGCACTGGGGCTACAACAGGATGTCGACCGTCGACGGTCTCTTCATGATGGGTGACATCTGCGGTGCATCAGGCCACAAGTTCTCCTCGGGGTCCCATGCAGAGGGCAGGATAGCCGCCAAGAACGCGGTCGCCTTCATCCTCGATCACAAGGACTTCACGCCCACACTGAACAAGTCTGCCGACGAGATCGCTGCAGAGCTCTATCTGCCGTGCGAGATCTATGAGAAGTACAAGAACGCGACCACGGATCCCGCAATGAACCCCAACTACATCAAGCCGAAGCTCCTCCAGGCAAGGCTCCAGAAGATCGCCGACGAGTACTTTGGCGGTTGCTCGACATGGTACATGACCTCAAAGACCATGCTCGAGGAAGGACTCAGGAAGCTCGAGGTCCTCAAGGAGGATTCGGCAAGGCTGGCTGCAGCAGACCTGCACGAGCTCATGAGATGCTGGGAGAACTACCACAGGATACTCTCGGTCGAGGCACATGCCCGCCATATCCTCTTCAGGGAGGAGTCCAGGTATCCCGGCTACTACTACAGGGGAGACCACGACAGGATCGACGACGAGAACTGGAAGTGCTTCGTCAACTCCAAGTACGATGTCGAGACCGGTCAGTGGGAAGTCAAGAAGGTTCCCTATGTACAGCTTGTAGACTAAGATTGCATATACCCGGATGGGCAGGGCGCAGTCCCTGCCCATCCAAAAAATTTTGCTTTGACGATTCAGGGTTTTAGATTGTTGTCAGGCAGTCTAAAGCCTTGAATTTTCAAAGTCAACGGAGGATAGAGATGGGAGAACAGAAGAGTATTCTTATAATCGGAGGTGGCATAAGCGGCATAACCACTGCTGTCGAAGCTGCAGAGGCCGGATATGATGCGACGATCGTCGAGAAAAGGCCTTACCTCGGTGGAAGGGTCGCCCAGTTGTTCAAGTACTTTCCAAAGTTGTGCCCGCCCTATTGCGGTCTGGAGATAAACTTCAGGCGTATCAAGCAGAATCCGAAAATAAAGTTCTACACCCTGTCGGAGGTCGACAGCATAAGCGGTGCCGAGGGTGATTTCAAGGCCAGCATCAGGGTGAATCCGAGGTACGTGAACGAGAAGTGCACCGCTTGCGGCAAGTGCGCCGAGGTCTGCCCTGCGGAGAGGCCGAATGACTTCAACTTCGGTATGGATACCACGAAGGCCATATACCGTCCGCATGACATGGCGTTCCCGGCGAGGTTCGTCATAGACGAGCAGGCCTGCAAGGGGTCTGCATGCGGAGAGTGTGTAAAGGTCTGCAAGTACGGTGCAATCGACCTCGACATGAAGCCTGCAACGGTCGAACTCAATGCAGGCAGTATCGTCACCGCCACCGGATGGAATCCTTACGATGCAACCAGGATGGAGAACCTCGGCTTCGGCAGGATAAAGAACGTCATTACGAACATGATGATGGAGAGGCTGTCCGCACCGAACGGCCCGACAAAGGGCAAGATACAGAGGCCTTCCGACGGAAAGGATGTCCAGAGCATCGCCTTCGTCCAGTGTGCAGGTTCGAGGGACGAAAACCATCTTCCTTACTGCTCCGCGATCTGCTGCATGGCATCAATGAAACAGGCGACTTACATCAGGGAGAAGAATCCCGAGTCGAAGGTTTACATCTTCTACATAGACCTCAGGGCACCCGGCAAGTACGAGGACTTCCTGAGGAAGGTCCAGTCCGATGAGAACGTAGAGATGATCAAGGGCAAGGTCGCCAAGATCGAGGAGGACGGCGACGGTGGAGTGGTCGTCACGGCAGAGGATATAGTCGGCGGGGGCAAGATACACCAGAAGGTGGACATGGTCGTGCTGGCCGCAGGGATGGAGTCGGCCCTGAAGGGCAACGGCCTTTCATCCATAATAAAGACCGAAGACAGCGGCTTCGTGATATCCGAAGGTCAGACAGCCGGGATTTATGCAGCAGGGGTTGCCGGCAGGCCCAACGACGTCACCAATTCTGTCCAGGGTGCCACCGGGGCTGCCTTGAAGAGCATACAAAGTCTGGTGAGGAGGTAGAGACTTATGAGTGAAAGCAAACTGGGAGTATACATCTGTACGGATTGTGGTATCGGTGAATCGCTGAATATAGAGGAGCTGCAGAAGGTTGCGAAGGCCCCGATATGCAGAACGCATCCTTTCCTGTGCAGTCAGGAAGGCGCCCAGATGATCAGGGACGACATCAACAACGAAGGGGTCAACAAGATCGTCATTGCCGCCTGTTCCCAGAGGGTCAACTATGATGTGTTCGATTACGACCCGCTGAAGTATGTCACCGAGAGGGTAAACCTGAGGGAGCACGTCGTATGGTCTCATCCCCCCAACACCGACGAGACCCAGGCGATGGCCGAGGACTATCTCCGTCTCGGAATAACGAGGGCCAACAAGTCTGAGCCGCCAGAGCCGAAGATCACCGACCTGAACAGGACGATACTCGTGGTGGGCGGCGGTGTTACCGGTTTGACGGCCGCGATCGAGGCCGCAAAGGCGGGCAGCGAGGTCGTGCTCGTTGAGAAAGAGGCCGAGCTCGGCGGCTGGACCAGGAAGATGTACAAGGTGCTGCCGAAGAAGGCACCGTTTACGGACCTCGAGAAACCGGACATAGACTCGAGGATTGCAGAGGCCGAGGGCAATGACAAGATCAAGATATACAAATCCACGACCATCAAGAAGATCGCCGGAGAGCCCGGCATGTACGAGGTCACGGTCGAGACGAACGGCTCTGAGGAGACGTTCACCATCGGTGCGATCATCTATGCCATAGGATGGAAGCCCTACGACGCATCGAAGCTCGACAACCTCGGATACGGAAAATACAAGAACGTGATCACGAACGTCGAGATGGAGGAGCTGGCGTCGAAGGGCAATATATCGAGGCCCTCCGACGGCAAACCCGCGCAGAACGTCGTCTTCGTACAGTGTGCAGGACAGAGGGACGAGGCCCATGTGCCGTACTGTTCGGCCGTCTGCTGCAATGTCTCGTTGAAGCAGGCCATGTACGTGCGGGAGTCCAATCCGGATGCCGGAGCCTACATCATTTACAAGGACATGAGGACGCCGGGGCTGTACGAGAACTTCTACAAGGCGGCCCAGGATGACGAAGGGATCTTCCTTGCAAAGGGCGAGATCCTCGGCATCGAAGAGGCAGCCGACGGCAGCCTGCTCGTCGAGGTCAACAACCTGCTGCTCGACAAGAAGGTGACGATAAAGGCCGACATCGTCGTACTCGCCACCGGCATGCTTACGAACATGCTCCCCGATGATTACGAGGTCAACAACCTGACCCCGGAATACATAGGAACCATTGCAAAGAAGGAGACTTCCGACGGCATCATCGAGGAACTCGAGCCGGTTCCCATTTCTCTTAACCTTGCCTACAGGCAGGGACCCGAGATGCCGCACCTGAAGTACGGATTCCCGGATTCTCACTTCATATGCTTCCCGTACGAGACGAGGAGGACCGGCATATACGCCGCCGGTGCGGTCAGGCATCCAATGGATGCACTCCAGGCATCGGCCGACGCCGCCGGAGCTGCACTCAAGGCGATCCAGTGCCTTGAGCTCACCTCACAGGGCAAGGCGGTGCATCCGAGGGCCGGGGATCAGACTTTCCCGGAGTTCAGGCTCGAATCCTGCACCCAGTGCCGCAGGTGCACGGTGGAGTGTCCCTTCGGTGTCCTCGACGAGGACGAAAAGGGCACCCCTCAGGAGCATCCTTACCGCTGCCGCCGCTGCGGTACATGCATGGGGGCCTGCCCGCAGAGGATCATAAACTTCAAGAACTACAGCATAGACATGATATCCTCGATGATAAAGTCGGTGGAGGTCCCGGACGAAGACGAGGAACCGTTCATCCTCGGTCTCATCTGCGAGAACGATGCATATCCTGCTCTCGACCTCGCCGGTCAGAACAGGATACAGTACAGCCCCAACTTCAGGTTCATCTCACTGAGGTGCCTCGGCGGTACCAACCTCGTCTGGATCGCAGACGCCCTCTCAAAAGGCATCGACGGCATCATACTGATAGGGTGCAAATTCGGGGACGATTACCAGTGTCACTTCGTCAAGGGGAGCCAGATGGCCAACGAGAGGCTCGGAAAGGTCCAGGAGACGCTAGACAGGCTGATGCTCGAGGCGGACAGGGTTCAGCAGGTGCAGCTCGCCATAAACGAGTGGGACAAACTGCCCCAGATACTCGACGAGTTCTCGGAGGCGCTGAAAGAGCTCGGCCCGAACCCGTACAAGGGATTCTAAGAGGTTTGTTGGTTTTAGATATAGAATGCGGCAGGTGGCTGCCTGTCATCACGACTCTGATGACCAGACTAAACAAGGGAGGTTTCGTATGCCAGAAAATACGGTAATAACACCGGACATCCAGTTCGTCAGGGAGCTGAAGGAGGCCGGTGGTGATACATTGAAGAAATGCTATCAGTGTGCGACGTGCTCGGTCGTATGTCCCATGTCGCCGGACAACAAGCCCTTCCCGAGGAAGGAGATGATCATGGCGCAGTGGGGCATGAGAGAGGAGCTCTCGGCTGATCCGGACATCTGGCTGTGCCATAACTGCAACGACTGTTCAAAGTACTGCCCCAGGGGCGCCCGGCCCGGCGACGTACTGAGCGTGATGAGGCAGAAGGTCATAAAGGAGAATGCCGTGCCCGGGTTCATGGGCAACATAGTGACCGATCCCAAGAAGACGCTCGTTGCACTCGCCATCCCGTTCGTGCTCTTTCTGGTTGTGCTCGGGTTGACCGGCCACCTCAAGATCCCCTCCGGAGAGAAGATAGTATACTCTGAGTTCTTTCCGATCAGGTACATAGAGGTGATCTTCATCTCCGCCGTGGCCTTGACCGGTATCAGCTACCTCATAAGCCTGAACGGGTTCTGGACCAAGATGAGCAAGCAGAACGGCCTGTCCTACACCAAGGGATTCGTCCCCGCGCTCACAGAGACGATCGTGGAGTTCCTGACGCACAAGAGGTTCGAGAAGTGTGAAGTGAACGCAGACCGCAAGACAGGGCATCTGCTGGTCTTCTATGCGTTCCTCGGTCTGCTGATAACCACGATATGGATAACGTACTATTACTATGTTCCGAAGATTCACTCCCCGATTCCGCTGTCGGACCCGATGAAGTGGCTTGCCAACCTTAGTGCGCTTGCGCTCATTGCAGGCGTGTTGATCCTGATATACAACAGGACGAAGGACAAGGGCGTGGACACGAAGAACTCGTCGTTTGACTGGACGTTCGTGGTGATGATACTGCTGCTGGCTGTAACCGGTATACTGACCGAACTCATCAGACTGGCGGGAATCGCTTCACTCGCCTATCCGATGTACTTTATACACCTGACGTTCGTATTTTATACGATCGTATATTTTCCGTACTCGAAACTCGCTCATATGGGATACAGGACGCTTGCGATCACGTATTCCAAGATGACCGGAAGGGATGTAATGTAGCCATGAAAGTCAAGGACATACTGAACGAAAAGGGGAGGGAGCTCATAACCGTGGGAGCGGAATCCTCCATTACAGACGCGGCAGCAAAGATGATGCAGAGAAACATCGGTGCCCTCATCGTCGAGCATGACACTAAGCTCGTAGGACTGATAACAGAGAGGGACGTTGTGAAGATCGTTGCCAGTACCGAGTGTCAGATGAAAGACATGAAGGTGAGGGACATAATGGTGAACAGCGAGAACCTTCTGGTTGCAGAGCCCGAGGACGAAGTCGAATACGTGATGGTCGTGATGATCCAGAAAGGCATACGTCATATGCCGATCGTGGAGAAGGGAGAGCTCTCCGGGATCATCTCCATCAGGGACGTGGTGAAGACGCACGTAAAGAAGCTGAATGCAGAGATCCACTTCCTGAAGGAATATATTTCAGACAAGTACATATAGCGGCGTTTTTTCATGTTGTGACGGCTGCTCCGCTCACATAACCCGAACAGAGGCATTTTGCCAGGATATATTAAATTTTTTCAGAGGAGGTATACTTAATGGAAGCATTTACTGGTTATGCACCGATATTGGGTGCAGGTGGGTTGATAATCGCCCTGATTATCTACCTGAGAGTGGCGAGTAAACCAGCCGGGTCCGGACTCATGGTCGAGATAGCCGACGAGATCCATGCCGGCGCAATGGTTTATCTGAAGAGGCAGTATTCGATCCTCTTCTTTGTCGTGGCAGCCATTGCAGTCCTCATATGGTTCGTTCCGAGCCTCGGGCCGGGTACTGCCATCGCCTATGTCAGCGGAGCTCTCTGCTCGGTCATTGCCGGGTTTTTCGGGATGATGTCCGCCACAAAGGCGAACGTGAGGACAGCCGAGGCTGCAAACATGTACAAGCCTGATGCTGCAAAGGCACTCTCCGTGGCCTTCAACGGCGGCGCGGTCATGGGCCTTTCGATAACGAGCATAGGGCTGATAGGTATCGGCGTGTTCTTCTTTTACCTGAAGTATGGAACTCCGGACATGGCCTACCAGATCAACGGTTTTGCTATGGGTGCCTCGTCCATTGCACTCTTCATGCGTGTTGGAGGGGGTATTTATACAAAGACTGCTGATGTGGGCGCAGACCTCGTCGGAAAGGTCGAGGCGGGAATTCCGGAGGACGACCCGCGCAACCCAGGCGTCATCGCCGACAACGTGGGTGACAACGTGGGTGACGTTGCAGGCCTTGGTGCCGACCTGTTCGAGTCCTATGTGGGCTCCATAATAGCCACGATAGCACTTGGTGCAACGGCGGTGGCCGGTTCCAAGATAGCGGAGCTCGGCAGCAGCTCCACCCTGATGATTCTGCCCATCACCGTGGCCCTGATGGGCTTTATCGCATCACTGATAGGCGTGTTTTCAATGAGGGTTCTCGAGAAGTTCAATCCTGCTGCAGCGCTGAGATATTCCACATTTATCGCAGCCGGTCTGTTCCTCGTCTTCTCTTATTTTGCATGCGCGGCGATGGAGGTGAGCAACTCCGTCTTCTGGACGATATTCGTCGGATCAATAGGCGGGATATCGATAGGACTTCTGACCGAGTATTACACGGCGGCGGCACCGATAAGAAGGATCGCCGAGGCGAGCAAGACCGGAGCAGGAACGAACATCATCACGGGGCTTGCAGTGGGTCTCGAGAGTACGGCACTCCCTGTCCTCGCGATGTGTATCGTCATATTCATAGCCTCGAAGATCGCCGGCCTTTACGGCATCGGTATAGCCGCAGTCGGCATGCTCGGGACGATAGGCGTGACCATGAGTGTTGACGCATACGGCCCCATAGCAGACAATGCCGGAGGTATCTCCGAGATGGCTGGTCTTGGTGAGGATACGAGGAAGATCACCGACAGTCTCGATGCACTCGGAAACACGACGGCTGCAATCGGCAAGGGGTTTGCAATCGGTTCTGCGGCACTGACGGCACTTGCACTGTTTTCGGCATACACTCAGTCCATAGCCGCCAATACCGGCAAGGAGTTTTCCATAATAATAACCGATCCCATAGTCGTCATCGGTCTCCTGATCGGCGGTATAATTCCGTTCTTCATAGGCGCACTTACGATGACTTCCGTCGGAAAGGCGGCCATGAAGATGGTCGAAGAGATAAGGCGTCAGTTCAGGGAGATCCCCGGACTGCTCGAGGGTAAAGAAGGGGTCAAGGGAGATACGAAGCGTTGCGTCGACATAAGTACCACCGCTGCACTCAAGGAGATGGTCCTGCCCGGGGTAGTGGCCATCACGAGTCCTGTGCTCGTGGGATTCCTCCTCGGCCCGAAGGCCCTCGGCGGTATGCTGGCAGGTGCAACCGTGACGGGCGTCTTGCTTGCACTCATGATGGCGAATGCAGGCGGTGCGTGGGACAATGCGAAGAAGTACATCGAGCAGGGTCATTACGGCGGCAAGGGCTCGGATGTTCACAAGGCCGCAGTTGTCGGTGATACAGTGGGCGATCCGTTCAAGGATACGTCGGGTCCTTCGATGAACATACTCATCAAGCTCATGTCGATCGTATCCCTGGTGATCGCACCGCTTCTTGGTTGATACTGATTCAGTTTGAACGCACAAAAGGGAGAAGCCCAAGGGCTTCTCCCTTTTTTATTGCCTGCCACTACTGTCCGATAAACAGGGTAAGTCCCTACAGGAGAGGGGTTGTTAATTTTTCATCTCCCAGTCGTCCCGGCAGATTTTCAATTCGACTTCATGACCTGCTACTATATAAGTACAGGGCTTTTCAGCCGGCGATATCTCGAATGCTCAAGAATCACTCATTGAACATAGGTTTCAGTTTCGGCCTGACCTCCAGTATCATCACGACACTTGGTTTGATGGTAGGCCTGTACTCGGGAACGCGTTCAAAGCTTGTCGTCATCGGGGGCATACTGACCATTGCCATAGCGGATGCCTTCTCGGACGCCCTCGGGATTCACATTTCCGAGGAGTCTGAAAACAGTCACACGACCAAGGAGATATGGCTTGCAACCGTTGCTACGTTCTTCTCCAAGCTCCTCTTCTCCCTGACCTTCATCGTGCCCGTGCTCCTGTTTGAGCTCTCAGTTGCGATCATTGCGAGCATGATATGGGGAGTGGCGGCTCTCTGCCTTCTCAGTTACGCTATGGCGAGGTCGCAGAAGACGAATCCCCTGAAGGTGATTGCAGAGCACCTCACGATAGCATTGATCGTGATAATACTCACCCATTACGTCGGGATCTGGATCTCGTCTACATTCGGCTGAGGGGGAGCTTCATTAGAGCAGACCCCTGACCCTGTCGAGGTTTCTCCTGTCGTCGTCATCCGACTTCTTGGGTGTCTCGAGAATCAGCGGTGCTTCAGTGAAGAACGGGGAGGAGAGAAACCGCCTGATGCCTTGAAGGCCGATGCTGCCCTCGCCGATATGCTCGTGCCTGTCAACTCCGGAAGCCAGGCCTTTTTTAGAGTCGTTGAGGTGTATGAGCTCGACCTTCAGAGGTGATATGTACCTGATGATCTCGTCTCTGAGTCTCTCGATCCCTTCCTGCCCGGCTATGTCATACCCCGAGGCGTAGGCATGGCAGGTGTCGAGGCACAGGCCCCGTATGCATCCGGCCGGGGTCTTTTCCATGATTTCAGAGAGCAGCGGGATTGTCGAAGAGATGTCACCCCGTTGCCCCGCGGTGTTCTCGAGCAGAATTCCAACCTCAACACCGGCCTTTTCATATGCCGAGGCAAGGGCCTCTGATGCCTTTCTTACGGCCTCTTTCACGTCCTGCCCCACTGCCTTGCCAGGATGCAACACGACGTAATCCGCACGCAGCAGGCTGGCCGTCCTGAGCTCGTGTGACAGCAGGTCGATGGACTTCCTCCTGGTCTCCGTGTCAGGTGAGGAGAGGTTTATCAGGTAGGACGAATGTATGAAGACAGGCCTGATGTCCAGGCGTTCCGCGAGTTCCCTGAATCTTGCAGTCTCGTCCGCGCTCATCTCTTTTGAGCGCCAGATCCTCGGATTGTGTGAAAATATCTGGATGGTACTGCAGCGGAGGGCCTCGGCCCTCTCCAGGGACCGGTGTACTCCACCGGCAATGGACGTGTGCACGCCCAGCCTTCTCCCCCCGCCTTTACGCGGGATCCCTCCCTCCTGACGGCTCACTCTTTGGGCCTGAGCACGATTATGCCCGGTCTTTTCGATACGTACATGATGAAATCCTCCTCAACCACCTTCCTGTTCTCCTTTGCCGAGGAGGCATGCCTGAGGTAAGGCCTGCCCTGTTTCTTGATGATGATTCCCGTATGCGTGACGTCGAGCCCCTGCTCATCCGTATAAATACCGACATAATCCCCTGTTCTCAGACGGGAAGTCACTGTCTCATCGAGGGCATCCGAGGGGATGTACTGGATCAGGCGCTCCCGTGGGGCTATTCCGGGCAGGAACAGGGTTCCGTCCTTCCTGAGGTTCAGCACCTTGCGTACACTCCTGGTCCTGTCTCCGCCCACCTCTCCGGTTACATCGTCGACATGGGCTGCATTGTACTCGCGCCAGTCCGTAAAGAAGTGGTTCCTGTTTTCAAAGGCAACCGTTCCGGACCGGTATCTCACCCTCTTCAGGTTCTCCTTGAATCCGGAAAAGGATGCAGAGAGCCTCATCGCCTCGATGTAGTCGAGATACGTGAAGCAATCGACGCCTTCGAGGTCTATGACGAAGACCTCCTGCGTATTCATGTCACCGATCAATGTCGACGGTTTATACTCGACACCCAGGAACCGCCGCGAAAGAAACTCTATCCGGGCGCCGGTATCCTCGATCCCGGCGGCTTCGCTCATCAACCTCTCCAGTGACTCCCGGCTCCACCCCCCAAGAAGGATGCGTTCGTCTTCGCCGGCAGCCGTTGCAGGAAGGCCGACGAACGAAATAATAACGATAATCAACATGATTATGCCTGCAGAGGTCTTCATCCAGAATATTTTAACCCAAATCGACGGTGTTTTTTCATTCGCCGGTGGTTTACCGGACTCGTCTCCATCCTGTCATGCCGCTTTCATCCCTGTTCGGGGTCCAGGAAAACTTCCCGCCGAAAAAAACGACCAAAAGTCATGCTGCAGTGATGTAAAATAGAGACTGTGCCGCCAGTCCTTGGACATGCTGCGACGGCATGCGTGAAGGTGATGCGGATATGATCGATTGTCTCATAAGGGGAGGCATTGTCATCGACGGCACGGGAAGTGAGCCGAGGGTGGCGAATGTCGGGATAGAGGACGGCAGGATAGTCCATGTCGGCAGTGACGAGACGGACGCAAGGGACGTACTCGATGTGAAGGGTCTGACAGTGGCTCCCGGCTTCATCGACGCTCATGCACACTCTGAGTTCACTATCCTGGCAGACGGAAGGGCCGAGGGAAAGCTCTTTCAGGGTGTCACCACGGAGATAAACGGCAACTGCGGCCTCTCTGCAGCCCCGCTCCATGGTGAGGCTGCCGAGCGGAGGGAGGAGGACCTCAGGGAGCTTGGTATCGGGTCGAGGTGGTCTACACTGAGCGAATATCTCTCCCTTCTCGAGGCACGCGGTACTGCGATAAACTTTGCAACACTCTGCGGACACGGCAACATCCGGGCGTCGGTTCTGGGCTACAGGGACGTCCCTCCTGATGCGGCCGCCCTCTCCGAGATGAGGAAAATCCTCACCGACTCCCTGAGGGAGGGTGCAGTCGGACTCTCGACAGGGCTCATATACCCGCCCGGCCTCTATGCCGACACACGCGAGCTCATAGAGCTCTCAAGGGTTTTGTCCCGGGAAGGGCGTGGGGGGATCTATACGTCGCACATGAGGAGCGAGGGGGACGCGCTCCTGGAATCCGTGGAGGAGGTGCTCTGCATTGCAAGGGAGGCCGGGGTCAGGGTCCATGTTTCACACATAAAGACCGCGGGCAGACACAACTGGGGCAAGATCGACAGGGTTGTCGAACTGATGGATGCCGCGAGGAAAGAGGGGATAAGTCTTACGTGTGACCGCTATCCCTATGTTGCAGCCGCTACCGATCTCGATACGGTGTTGCCTTCATGGGTCTACGAGGGCGGCGTGGAAGAGGAGTTGGGGCGGCTGAGGGATCCGGCTGCAGTGGCAAGGATAAGGTCGGAACTCGGATCCAGGGGGGACGACTACTGGGGTGGAGTCTATGTATCTTCGGTTTCAGGGGATGAAAACAGGTGGATGGAGGGCAGAAACATCCTCGATATCTCCTCGAGGATGAAGAAGAGTCCGGTTGATGCCGTGATCGAGATCGTCATGGATGAAAGGGCGAGGGCAGGGGCGGTCTTCTTTTCGATGAGCGAGGACAACCTCAGGCGGTTCCTCCGCCTCCCCTATACGATGATAGGGTCTGACAGCTCTGCAAGGTCCATGTCTGGGCCGACCCGCAGCGGGAACCCCCATCCTCGGGGGTTTGGTGCCTTTGCCAGGTTCCTCGGCCGGTATGTGAGAGACGAAGGACTCATGAGCCTTTCCGAGGCCATATGGAAGATGACGTGCCTCCCTGCCGTCACCTTCGGGCTCAAGGAACGGGGGCTGATAAGGGAGGGTTATCATGCAGACATCGTGATATTCGATTATGAAAGAATCACGGACGCCGCTACCTTTGAAGAGCCCTGGAGGAGGGCAGAAGGCGTTGTACACGTGTTCGTAAACGGCGTGCCTGCGCTGAGGGACTCAGAGCCGACAGGGGCCCTGCCCGGGATGGTGCTGAGATGAGGAGGCCCAGCATGTCATCGGGCTACCGGAGGAAACCGGTCATCGGCATCACTGCAGACATGGATGACGAGACTTTCAGGCTGCGGCAGGAGTATGTCTCAGCCGTTGTGTCGGCAGGCGGGCTGCCGCTCATTGCAGTGCCGGCAGGAGAGGATGCCGGCAGGATCGCCGGTATGATCGACGGCCTCCTGGTGTCAGGGGGTGATGATCTCCTGCCCGAGTATCTCTCGGAGGGGATATCCGTTCCCCTCGACAGGTTCAGGTTCGTCAAAAGAGAGAGGACGGAATTCGAGCTCCGCCTCCTTGAAGAGATCCTGAACCTGCAGAAGCCCGTCCTTGCGGTCTGCTACGGCATGCAGCTCCTGAACGTCGCCCTTGGCGGTACGATCTTTCAGGATATAGAGCTGCAGCTCGACGGGGCCCTCGACCACAGGGGCGGCAGACATGCCGTCAGGATTACCGGATCGTTCGGTCCGGTCCTGCGCCTGATGGAGCCGGAGTTCATGGTCAACTCGTTTCATCACCAGGCGGTCAGGGACCTCGGCCAAGGCCTGAAGCCCTTTGCGGTCTCCGAGGACGGCATAATAGAGGGGATCTACGGGGATGGGCACCCGTTTCTCGCCGGCGTACAATGGCATCCGGAAAGGACCCTGAACCCTGAATCAGGAGGCGTAGAGAGCACGCTCTCCCGGGCGATCTTCGAGGGGTTCATCGAGAAGGCGCGCAAGTGAGGGCCTTAGCCGCGGCATCGAACGGTTGCATTATGAAATGATGCCAAAATGACTCTTTTATGGTATAATTTCTACCGTAGTCAAAGGTCGTCATAATCCTAAATCTATACCGAGGAGGGGAAATGGCTGTGGAAAAGATCAAGGAATTCGTCGAACTCAAGGACGGTGCTGTTGTTGTCAAGGACAGGGATGGTGTCAGGAAAGTCATGGACGCGGCAATTTACGATGCAGTCTTTGACCCTGACGAGGAGAATAAGAAGGCGAAGCTGACCTTTTTGAAAGAGGTTGCGAAGGCTTGCGGTGCAGTGCCTTCCTCCATCCAGGGTCTGTATGAAGAGATGGGGAGGAATTATCCCGGCTTCACAGTCCCGGCCATAAATATAAGGGGCCTCACCTATGACGTGGCAAGGGTGATATTCAGAAAGGCGCTTCAGCTGAACGTCGGGGCCCTCATATTCGAGATCGCGCGCTCGGAGATCGGATATACGAAGCAGAGGCCCCTCGAGTACTCCACGGTGGTCCTGGCTGCCGCGGTCCGGGAGGGTTTCGAAGGCCCGGTCTTTGTCCAGGGAGACCACTTTCAGCTGGTCAGGCGGTACTTTCTCGACAACCCCGACGCAGAGACGGATTATGTGAGGGGGCTCATAACAGAGGCCGTGGAGGCGGAATTCTACAACATCGACATCGACTCATCCACCCTCGTCGATCTCGACAGGCCTTCCGTAAAAGAGCAGCAGCGGCCCAACTTCGAGAAGACCGCCGAGCTGGCGGAACACATAAGGGGGATACAGCCCCAGGGCATCGACGTCTCGATCGGCGGGGAGATAGGGGAGATAGGCAAGAAGAACAGCAATCCCGAAGAACTGAGGGCCTACCTCGACGGCTTCAGGGAGACCTTCAAGGGCGGAAAGGGACTGAGCAAGCTTAGTGTCCAGACCGGCACCAGTCACGGCGGCGTCGTCCTTCCAGACGGCAGCCTCGCCGAGGTCAAGATAGACTTCGAGACCCTGAAGAACCTCTCGGAGATCGCAAGGAAGGAATACGGACTCTCCGGCTGTGTCCAGCACGGTGCCTCGACACTCCCTGACACCGCCTTTCACATGTTCCCCGAGACCGGGACATCCGAGGTCCATCTTGCCACCGGGTTTCAGAACATAATCTACGACAGCAGACACCTCCCGAACGACTTCAGGGAGGAGGTCTACAGCTTCATAAAGAAAGAGTACTCAAAGGACAAGAAGGAAGGCCAGACCGAGGAACAGTTCATATACAGCACCCGAAAGAAGGGCTTCGGTCCGCTCAAGAAGAAGTGGTGGGACCTGCCGATCGAAGTCAGAGGGCCTATCATGGAAGAGCTCGCCGAGAAGTTCGAGCTCCTGTTCAACAAGCTGAAAGTGGTCAATACAAGAGAGATAGTCGGCAGGACGGTCAAACCCGTGACCATAAGCAAGGAGGTCTCCGGTATATAGGAACCCTGCCCTGTAGAGACAGTGACAGCAAGGGGACAGGCTCACAAAAAAATTCAAAACTCAAGATTCAAGATGTCGGTCGTGCGGAGATTCGAGGGCTGAAGCAATAGTTTAAGTATTGAATATAACCTTCGAATAAACAAGAGAATTGCCTGTCTCAGGTGCCGAACTTTCTGCAGAGTTCCTCGATGAACTCCTCGAGCTGTGCGGGGGGCAGCAGGTGCTCCGGCATGCTCGTTTTCAGCATGATGGCCTTGTCTATCTTCTTGAGCAGCGTTATGACGGCGTGTGAGATGATCCGCTCTCCGAAACCTTCAGGCGGGTTGTCTATCAGGAGGCTTTCGGTATACCAGATGTCGGCGGTCGGGGCGATTCCTCTGCATTCCATGAGTGGTGTAGTCCTTGGAGCAGCCCCGGCCTCTATCGCCATGGAGCGTATCTCGTGGTTCACGATCTGGAGCCCCCTTACGGCGGGGTTCGACATCGCCTTGTGCCTGCCCCTCGTGATGGGCAGGAAGCGCCTGATGTTCACCCCCGAGCAGTAGGAGAGCCTCTTGTCGGCCGGAATGACGACGAAATAGAGGGCCTTGTTTATGTATTCGAGACGTCCGGCGGC
>JAADGG010000060.1 GCA_013152485.1 Nitrospirota bacterium
CGTCTTCCCATGATCCACATGGCCTATCGTCCCCACGTTTACATGCGGCTTCGTCCTTTCAAATTTTGCCTTCGCCATTTCTCCTCCTTAAAAACTAATCTCTATTAAAACCTGAAACCCTTTCGCCTCAAACCCTGACAAATGATACGCACTCGGGTCGCAGGACCCGCATCCTCAAGTAAACCCGAAGGAGCCCACTCCTTCAGGAAGGCAAACAATCACGGCCAGTCAAGCATTTTTCCCGAAAAGACAGGCCCTCACACCGGCACTGTAAAACGGGAGCTTAATAATATACCAGAAATCGCAAAAAAAAATCTCGTTTTTTTCATTCACCCCTGACACGGGCGATGAGAGTCTCGGCAATATTCTTCGGAACCTCCTCGTAATGGGAGAACTGCATGGTATAAGTCGCCCTGCCCTGCGTCTTGCTCCTCAGGTCCGTGGCGTAGCCGAACATCTCGGCAAGGGGGACGTGTGCCCTGATGACCTGGGCGTTTCCCCTCTTCTCCATATTCTGCATCCTCCCCCTTCTCGAGTTCAGGTCTCCTATGACATCACCCATATACTCCTCGGGGGTTATCACCTCTACGTTCATCACCGGCTCGAGGAGCACGGGGCTGGCCTTCTTTGCTGCCTCCTTGAAGGCCATCGATCCGGCTATCTTGAACGCCATCTCGGACGAGTCGACCTCGTGGTAGGAGCCGTCGTAGAGCGTCACCCTCACGTCGACAACCGGGTATCCCGCCAGGACACCGGACTCAAGCGCCTCCTTGACGCCCTTTTCAACCGCAGGAATGAACTCCTTGGGGATCGCCCCGCCGACGATCTTGCTGACGAACTCGAAGCCACCTCCCTTGCCGAGGGGCTCCACATCTATGAGGACATGACCATACTGTCCCCTGCCGCCTGACTGCCTCACGAATTTACCCTCGGCCTTTGCCGGCGTCTTTATGGTCTCACGATAGGCCACCTGAGGCTTGCCCACATTTGCACCAACCTTGAACTCCCTCAGAAGCCTGTCGACGATGATCTCCAGGTGCAGCTCGCCCATTCCGGAGATGAGCGTCTGCCCGGTCTCCTCGTTGTACGAAACCCTGAACGACGGATCCTCCTGCGAAAGCTTCATAAGCGCAGCCGAAAGCTTCTCCTGATCCTGTTTCGTCTTCGGCTCTATTGCAATCGATATGACCGGCTCCGGAAACTCTATGGACTCCAGTATGACAGGGGCGTTGGCATCACAGAGGGTATCACCGGTAAGGGTATACTTCAGGCCGACGGCGGCAGCAATGTCACCGGCCCTGACATCCTTGATCTCCTCCCTCTTGTTTGCGTGCATCTTCAGCAGCCTGCCTATACGCTCCTTCTTGTCCTTCGTGGAATTGTACACATATGAGCCCGCCTCGAGCACTCCCGAGTAGACCCTCAAGTAGGTGAGCTGCCCCACGAATGGATCGGTCATGACCTTGAAGGCCAGCGCGGCAAATGGCTCATCGTCCGAGGCCTTACGCTCCACCTCCCTGCCGTCTGGCGTCATCCCCTTGACCGGCGGGACATCGAGAGGCGAGGGGAGGTAGTCCACTATGGCATCTATAAGCAACTGAACACCCTTGTTCTTGAAGCTCGACCCGCAAATCACCGGCGTGATCTTCAGCTCGAGGGTACCCTTCCTGAGCGCCCTTCTGATCTCTTCCTCGGTGACCTCTTCACCGTCGAGATACTTCTCCATTATGGTCTCGTCTACATCGGCAAGCGCCTCGAGCATCTTGTCCCTGTACTCCTCAGCCTGGGCACGGTACTCCTCGGGGATCTCATCCTCCTCGAACTTGGCCCCCAGGGTCTCGTCGTCAAAATAAAAGGCCCTCATCCTCACTATATCTATGGGGCCCCTGAACTTGTCTTCGGTTCCTATGGGTATCTGTATCGCCACCGGATTGGCATCGAGTCTCTCCACCATCGAGTTCACGGACATGAAGAAGTCAGCTCCCATCTTGTCCATCTTGTTCATGAAGGCGATCCTCGGCACGCCGTACTTGGTGGCCTGCCTCCAGACCGTCTCCGACTGAGGCTCCACCCCGGCTGCGGCGTCAAAAACCGCTATGGCGCCGTCGAGTACTCGAAGGGCCCTCTCGACCTCGATGGTGAAGTCGACATGTCCCGGCGTGTCTATAATGTTTATCCGGTGATCCTTCCAGAAACACGTGGTCGCAGCCGAGGTTATCGTTATCCCGCGCTCCTGCTCCTGCACCATCCAGTCCATCACCGCGGTCCCCTCGTGCACCTCGCCTATCTTGTAGGTAACACCGGTATAATACAAGACCCTTTCCGTGGTAGTGGTCTTTCCGGCATCGATATGAGCCATTATCCCGATATTTCTCACTCTTTCTAATGGAAACCTCAAAGCCTTCTCTCCTCTTCAAAAAGACACAAAATCGGTATCAGTGTCCTTGGTATATTTAACATTGTTCCGGAATACACCCTTTGCAGGATTCAACTACAGGGCTGCGGGCTTACTTCAAAACAACTCGCAACACAACGCAGAGACCTCAGCTTCCTACCACCTGTAATGAGCAAACGCCTTGTTGGCATCCGCCATCTTGTGGGTGTCCTCCCTCTTCTTCACAGATGAACCCGTCTTGTTGTAGGCATCCAAGAGCTCCGCGGCAAGGCGCTCGGTCATGGTCCTTTCGGGCCTCTTTCTCGCAAAGTCCCTGATCCACCTGAACGCAAGCGCCACCCTCCTGTTGGGCCGCACCTCGACCGGCACCTGATACGTCGCGCCGCCGACCCTCCTCGGCTTGACCTCAACAACCGGCTTGACATTCTCGAGTGCGATCTTGAAAACCTTGAGAGGATCTTCGTTGGCCTTCTCCTTTATTATCTCGAAGGCACCGTAGCAGATCCTCTCCGCAACGGACTTCTTCCCATCTGTCATTATTGCATTCACAAACTTGCTGACCAGCTTACTGTTGTACTTCGGGTCAGGAAGAATCTCTCTCTTTTCAGCCACCCTTCTTCTCGCCATCTCTCTCTCCTATTTCGGCCTCTTGGCTCCGTACTTGGACCTGCCCTGACGCCTGTCGCCGACACCCATCGTATCGAGCGCCCCCCTGACGATGTGATACCTCACGCCCGGAAGGTCCTTCACTCTGCCGCCCCTTATAAGCACTATGGAGTGCTCCTGAAGGTTGTGACCGATCCCGGGGATGTAGGCCGTTACTTCCATGGCGTTCGTAAGCCTCACCCTGGCCACCTTCCTGAGGGCGGAGTTGGGTTTCTTTGGTGTTGTCGTATAGACTCTCGTGCAGACCCCCCTCCGCTGCGGGCAGTTCTGCAGGGCAGGACTCTTTGACTTCTCCTTAACCCTTTTTCTTCCGTTTCTGACCAGTTGCGCTATCGTGGGCAATGTAAATCCTCCATTCAAAACTGTTGTAAGGAAAACCAGAATATATTATCCGAGAAAATATTTTTTTGTCAAGCTCCTCGATCTCCAACCAACGAGAGACTACTATAACCCAACGAGGACATTTAATGCAAGTGTTGCGAACAGACGGCCATTTCCTTTAAGGACCGTCTTTTTGCTAAAATCACCACTGGGCGTTATGTTGAAGATAGGAAGGATACCATACGCAAACCTTTATCCCATATACAGCCGCCTGGAGAAGGCCTCCGGCGGAAAGTACGAGTTCATCGACGGAGTACCCTCTGACGTAAACAGGTTGCTCAGGGAAGGGCTTATAGATATAAGTCCCTCGTCGTCGGTCGAGTATCTCAGGAGGCCCGAAAAGTACATACTCATCGAGGGACACTCGGTGAGCTCGGAGGGACCCGTGGGCAGCATCCTGCTGTTCAGCAGAGTGAGTCTGGGTGCGCTTGACGGCCGGACGGTCCTGTACACCCGTCAATCGGAGACGTCCGTCGCCCTGCTGCGTATCGTACTGTCGAAGTTCTACGGCCAGAGGTGCACCCTGGAGAGCTCTGAGCGCCCCTTGAAAGAGGCCCTCGGAGAACATGCCGCCTACCTGCTCATCGGTGACGACGCACTCAGGGAGGCACGGGGCAGGACCGGGCTCTTCATATACGATCTCGGTGAGATATGGCACGGGGAAACAGGTCTGCCCTTCGTCTTCGCCCTCTGGATGGCGAACAAGAGCAGAGGGGCTGCCGTGGGATCCTTCAGAGCCGCCCTCGACGAGGCAAAGGACGAGGCCCTCGGGAACCTGCCAGAGATAGCAAGGACGTGTCCCTTGAGGCGATGGCTCTCGGAAGAAAGACTGGTGGAGTACTGGCGGAGGCTCTCCTACGGATTCGACGAGCACCACCGCCGGGGACTCGAACTGTTCGGCAGGTACATCGAGGAGATGGGGACATGACCCCTCCGGACGATCAGGAGCTCCCGCAGAGTGTGCGTTTGACCTTCCCGGCCAGATGATCCGCACATCTCAGCGGTTCGGGGATCCTGTACCTGACGGTACACTTGAGCACAAGATCGACCGCCCCCTTGAGATCGATCCTGTTGCCCGGAGACACGAAGACCGGGCTCACGTTCTCCCTGGTCCTCAAGACGGCTCCCACGGTCCTGCCACGGTATACCAGGTATGAAAACTCTCCCTTTCCGGGCCCGGGAGGCGAATATTCTCCGACCAGTCTCGATTTTGCGCAACCGACGGTCGGCATGTCGAGAACGACGCCGACATGCGATGCGATACCGAACCCCTTTGGGTGCGCTATTCCCTGGCCGTCGAACAGGATTACATCCGGTTTTCTGCCAAGCCTGTTGATCGCCTCTATCATTGCAGGGCCCTCCCTGAAGGAAAGGAATCCCGGCACGTACGGGAAGCGGACCCCGGCAACGGCACAGGCATCTCCGACATGCACGAGAGACGGGAATTCATACAGGCAGGCTGCGGCTATAACTCGATCACCGTGAAATGCTGCATCCACCCCTGCAACGTATTCGATCCTCGTTCTCAAGGGGGAAATCCTTACACGGCCCCTCAGGGCAAGCTGTACCGCCTTTGCCCCCTCGATGTCTTCAGGCCAAGCCGGTATCGCGTCAGGCCCGCTGACGGGACCGGACGGCGAGTCGGGAGAGTTCCTGCCGGCACTCACGGCAGGCGCCCTTCCAGGATGAAATCGATGTAGTCGAGATTGAAGAGCCCATCCATCACCCTGACGGTCAACACATGCCTCCCCTTGGTCAGGGTCACGGACTTCCCGGTCACAGAGGTCCACCTGTTCCACCCGCCGGTTGCACTGCTCATCCTGATATCCGCAACAGGCCTTCCGTCCACTTCCAGCAGTATCCCCCTGTTCTCTCCGGCCTCCGGCGAGGCAAAAGGCACCACAACGGCATACCTGCCCCCCTGCAGGACGTCCACCGTATACCTGAGCCATTCACCGTCATGGATCCAGCCTATTCTCCTGCCGTCCGTATCCACTCCCTCACCCACCCTGAACGCGGTCCCTGCCGCCAAGGCCCCATGGTTGATATCGTCGGCATCGTTGTAGGCAACGCCCTGACCGCCCTCGTCAAAGTACTGCAGTTCAATGCGACCGGGGATGACCTGAGGTCTCCCCCTGTAAGGGCGGCTGGGTTCGACACTCTCGACGTAGAGGCGAAGGGGACCGGAGATGCCGATGCGGGCATCGTCGTCTTCAGCCATGGCAACGAACACATGCTCGGTCAGCAGGCTTCTCACGCCCCTCTGGTCGGCCGGCCTCATATAGAATGTCTTCGAGTAATGAGTTTCATCGAAGGTCACCCTGAAACGGTAGGGGAAGGCCGTCCTTGTCTCGATCAGGTATCCATTGTCGAAGAGGTGTACTGCGCGTATAGTGCCGTCGGGGTCTTCGGCCGAGACATCCACGGTCACACTGCCGCCCTCCCTGACGGCCAGGGGCACGGCAACCGGCGGAGCGGTTATCTCCACCCTCGGGGGACGGTTGTCACCATGGTCTTTCTCGTACACCCTCACATAATCGATTACATAGTAGTCGGGAAGGACGGCATCCCTGTAGTCCCCGGTGAAGCCGACACGTCCGGCACTGCCCGTGTTGGCGGACAGCCACACCCTACAGGGCTTGGTGGTCACAGCCTGTTCCTTGCCCCACCTCAGGACTTCCACGCCGTCTACATAGAAGACATACTCTATCGGCGTCCATTTCAGCCCGAACACGTGAAATGCATTCCAGTCATCCACCCGAGTAAGCCTGGTAAAGGACTTTGCATAGGCCGAGGGGATTCCCGAGTGAAGAGCCTCCTGGATCACCTTCTCCTTCCGTCCCTTTCCCGGAAAGTCCTCGACGATATCCACCTCAAGACCGTGGAGAAACGGGTTGGGCCCCATACGCTCCCTGTAGAGCCAGAAGGCGGCCCACCAGCCAGGCTGGGTTGAGAGCTTCAGCCTGGCTTCAAAGTAGCCGTAAAGGAACGCCGCCCTTGACCTCATGCCGCCGACGATCAGGTCACCATTGCGGTCACGGCTGAACCTGATGACCGCGTGGCCTTCGCCGTCAAGGTAGACATTTTCAGCCTTGCGGTAGCCCTTAGGCCACCCTGCCCCCAGATCGTTAGGCCCCTCGGTCAGTATCTGCCACTTCCCGGGATCAATCGTCGTACCGTCAAACTCGTCACTCCATACCAGCTTCCAGGTCTTGTCCCTTGAGACGTCGAATCGCGCAGGCACTGCCCTTTCAGCCGGCGCCGAAGTCCCGCTCTTGTCTGCAGCCACCGCCGCCCCTGCATCAAGGCCTATGAGCCCTGTCTCACCTCCGGGTGCCGGCAGTGACATGACGACGGTGAGCATCACGGTCAGCGGCAGGCAAACCATCATTCGGTCAATCCATCCACTCATGCGTAATCTCCGGCAACGGCCGCCTCATGGGTATCCGTGTATTCTACTACTCGGCAACTAAAGACTGTAACCCTCTCATAACGCCGGATAAAGTCCGGCATGGCAAACTGCTGCCCGGATACAGAGATAAAAATGGAAAGGGAGCTATATGACAGACTCTGAACGGTTTTAATTTCGCAATTCACCCGGATGGTGAATTGCGAAATTCCCTCGGAGTCCCGGCCGGACGCCGGGACGAGAATGAGTGAAGAGCCTGTCATATAGCTCCCAACAACCATAAATTATTGCAGGATTCGGCAAATAAAATACTGTAGCCCTTTCATGTACGCAGGATAAATCCGGTATGACAATCACTTCCTCCAACCTTTTAACCATGGTTAGGGTGTTTTATTGCCGGTGTAATAGTTTCGGCAGGCCCTCGGGGGACCTAAAGCTCGGGTAACCTCGAGAGGGCCTCCCGGATCTTCTCCTCAGGGTATTCATAATCGGTCAGCTTGCCGTCGAGGTAGTCGGCGTAGGCCTGGAGGTCGAGATAGCCGTGGCCGCTGAGATTGAACAGTATGGCCTTCTCCTTCCCCTCCTCCCTGCAAAGCAGGGCCTCGTCAACGGCAGCCCTGACGGCATGAGCGGTCTCGGGAGCCGGGATTATACCCTCGGTACGTGCAAACTGGAGTGCTGCCTCAAATACCGCAGTCTGGGGATAGGCCTTCGCCTCTATCAGTCCGTCGTGGTAGAGCTGGCTCACGAGCGGGGCATCTCCGTGATACCTCAGACCGCCTGCGTGTATGCCGGGAGGGACGAAGTCGTGTCCGAGGGTGTACATCATGGCGAGAGGGGTCAGGCCTGCCGTGTCGCCGAAATCATATCTGAACTCACCCTTTGTCAGCGTCGGGCATGACGTGGGCTCGACCGCTACCACCCTGAGCTCCCTGCCGTTGATCTTGTCCCGCAGGAACGGAAAGCTCACACCAGCAAGGTTGCTTCCCCCGCCGCAGCAGCCGACTATCACGTCAGGGTAGTCCCCGGCAAGCTCGAACTGTCTCATCGCCTCGAGACCGATCACGGTCTGGTGCAGGAGCACGTGGTTGAGAACCGAGCCGAGCGCATAGTTGGTGTCACTGCGGCCTGCCGCGTCCTCGACAGCCTCGGATATGGCTATACCGAGGCTTCCGGGGCTGTCCGGGTCTGACTCGAGGATCCTCCTTCCGGCACTGGTGATGCTGGTAGGGCTTGCATGTACGGTGGCTCCCCAGGTCTCCATCGCAATCCGCCTGTACGGTTTCTGTTCATAGCTCACCTTCACCATGTAGACGGTGACGTCCACGCCGAAGAGGCTTCCGGCCAGTGCCATCGAAGAACCCCACTGGCCGGCACCGGTCTCGGTTGCTATCCTCCTGATGCCGGCCTTCTTGTTGTAGTATGCCTGGGGGATGGACGTATTGGGCTTGTGACTGCCTGCAGGACTCACTCCCTCATACTTGTAATAGATCCTTGCCGGCGTGCCGAGTGCCTCCTCGAGCCTGCGGGCCCTGAAAAGGGGGCTCGGCCTCCACAGGGCGTATGCCTTCAGTACCTCCTCGGGAATCTGTATCCACCTGTCCGTAGAGACCTCCTGCTCGATAAGCGACATGGGAAATATCACGGCAAGGTCGTCCGGACCCACGGGCTGCTTTGTGGCCGGATGCAGGGGAGGCCTTGGAAGGTTCGGCATGTCCGCCATGATGTTGTACCACCTGGTGGGAATCTCTCCGTCCGGCAAGACGATCTTCGTATCGCTCATGGCACCTCCATCGGTTTCTGATGTTTTCCGTCACTTTCCGTTCAGGCGCTCTGCGTCGGAGCGCATGATCGCAAGAGGCTGAGGGGCGTCCGGCGCTTCGAGGGCGCCTGTCCCGGCGGCATCCGGCTTTCAGAACGGAAAGCCGGACCGATCCCCGGTCTTGAGAGCCTCGTCACCAGGCCGCATCTATCTGGAGAAGCGCGCGTGTGTCGAACTCCCTGTCGGACGTGACGGCGATCTGCGACCCCACACCGAGGAAGAGCTCCGGTTTAAGCTTGAACTTCAGGGCAGGCAGGAGGTAGATGATCGTCTCATCCTTCGACAGCTCACCCTCCAGCTCGATTATAGGGAACAGGGAATCCGTGGCCTTGAACACACCGGAGACCCCGGTCTCCACCATCTTCATCTCGGGCATGTAATGAACATTACCGTCGAAGATCGCAAAGTCCTTGAAGACCTTGCGTGCCGCAACCCCGAAAGCACCGACGACATCGTCCTGCCCTTCGGGGATGGTTCCCGAAGGAACCAGGGCGCCTCCGAACACGGAGACCCCGCTTTCGGCTTCTGCATCCTGAACGACGGCGTACATCAACATCACGTCGGTACGCGGATTCTGATTGATCGCGTTGCTGCGTACGTGCAGGCCCACACGGTCGTAAAGACCCGCCTCGAGGTGAAACCCGTAATCACTCCTCGACTCTTCTCCGCTGTAGCCCTGCCTGTAACCGGTTATCCTCGTGGTCACCATTCCGGGACTGTCAGGGATACCCATGTGGTTGAAAAACGGGTGAGGAAATCCATGGGCCATCTCCATGCCGTCTCCCATCTTCATGCCGTCCTCCGGCGGGGAATCGGCCCCGGCCTGGGCGTAAACACGGCCCACACCCAGGGCGAACACGAGCACCGTCAACACACACAACACAGACCAACCAAAGAACTTCCCGTTCATCCTTCACCTCCTCCAGAACCCCGGGATCAACCGTCCTGCCAGCGGACGGCACATCAAGCAGGAACGGCCGCCTCTCAACAAGTATAGCAGCATTTACGGTCAAATGTTAACATGTGTCCCGGAAGAGGCGGCTGCCCGCTGTTCGGCTGAATGCCTCGAGTGCGGAATCGGTCTACAAGGTAAACCCCCGTCACCGCCAAAGTAACGTCTGCATCCGTCCTTATCAGGTTGATCTGCACGTAGTAGTAAAACTTGCCTGGATCCATCACATGATCGAGAGCCCTGCCTGCCGGGGAGAACGTCGGTGCCGGCATCCCGCATGAAGTACAGGTCATGCAAGGACAGCCCCATGCGGAACACCGGGCATACACACTTCCCTACGCGTGCTGCACTTAGCGGTGAACTATTCCTCCTCCCCCACGGGTTCCTTTCCGCTTCTCACGGCAGCGTTCGTGGGGCTGAAGTAGTAGAGGAATATCGGCTTCTCGGTCCGAAGCATCTCCAGCGTGGCATGGAATTGAGACAGGTTGAAGTGCAGGAATATACGCCCTGAAGCTGAATGGAACACTGGAGGAGCCAGTGGTGTACCGTCGGGAAAGAAGTATACATATCCCCTGTAGGTATTCCCCTCGTAAAGGTATATGCCGGCAACCGCCGTGCCGGGACTCAGGTCGGTCGTCGGTCTGCTCGACCACAAACGTACAGCATACCCGTCAATCTTGAATTGTGCCATGATCGATCCCCCTCTTGGTTTGCCCGGTTTCTTGATTGTTTGCAGCTCCTCGTACTGGACTGAAAAAGACTGCGGCACCGATACACTCCCTCTCTTACACGATCCCCACCCCCTTTCCTGCCCTGACACCGAGACAGCACAGCCTGCCGCGTCAAGGCATCCTGAGGAATCATAGAGAAAAGACCCGGCAACACCCTCCCTTTGCATGCCGGCAGACGAGAGTAATGCAACTTTACCCCAACTATATCACATCCTGCGTCACTTGACAAGGCTCGTTCCGGGACTGAAGACAGGGCAGGACGAAGGGCTGCCCTTGCAGGCGCAGTCGCGGCAGAGCCCCATGATCCCCTGATGACAGAGGGCGAAGTCGTACTTGAGGGGATCTTCAGGGTCGAACTCCTTGAGGCTCTCCGTGATCTCCACGGCCGTCTTCCAGTCGCTGCTCCGCCTCCCGGTGAGGCCGAGACACCTGCCGATCCTTGCAATATGGGTATCGAGGGGAATGACGAGTCTGCTCCTCGGAACACCCCTCCAGATGCCGAAGTCGGTATCCCCCCTCCTGACCATCCATCTCAGGAAGAGGTTCATCCTCTTGCAGGCACTCCCCCTTTCCGGGGATGGAAAGAACTGCCTGAACCCCGGCGGGTTCACTCCCTGACCATAGACCGGCGTCTTGTCGAGAGACAGGGCATAGTCGACCACTGCCGAAACAGCGCTCGAGACGTCCCTGCCGTCATAGGAGTCGAGGAATGCAGCCTCGAGAGAGCCCCACTTTCCGAGCATCGCCGAGAGCACGTAGATCAGGCAGACTATGTCCTCCGTACTGTTGAACCTGTATCTCACACCGTCGAAGCGGCGGGCGTCTCTTCCCGGGTCGAAAGAGGCGACGAATCCGGCAGGGCTCTCTCCCATCGGCTCCAGCACACGGTCGATCACGGCGCTGAAGAGATCCACCCTGCCGTAGGCCAGCACAGAGGCGATGAAACCGGCGACCTCTATGTCCATCTTCTCCCTGTAGCGGTGTGGAAACCTTACAGGGTCATGGAGGAGCCTCTCTCTGAAGTCGTAGGTGCGGTAGAGGTTATCGAGGATTCCTTTAAGCCCGGGGAAGTCCAAAGATGATCTCCCGCTGATCGAGGTCCACCCTGTCGACCCTCACCCTGATCTCATCGCCTATGGAGAACCTCTTCTTCTTCCGCCTCCCGACGAGCTGGAGGTTTCTCTCGTCATAGATGTAGTAGTCGTCGGTCAGGTAGGAGACGTGGAGAAAGCCGTCGACGTAGAAGTCCTTGAGCCTCACCTTTATGCCTCTCGGTGTGACGCCGACTATCCGCGCATCAAGTTCCTCGCCGACCTTGGCCTTCATGAACCACGCGCGCATGGCAGCCACCACGGCCCTCTCTGCATCGTCGGCAAGCCTCTCCATCCGAGAGCAATGGAAAGCTGTCCCCGGAAGGGTCTCTTCGAGCTCCCTGACCCTCTCCGGCCTCATCTTTCTTCTTCGGAGCACCTCCCTGAGTATCCTGTGGACGACGAGGTCCGAGTAGCGCCTTATGGGGGATGTGAAGTGGGTGTAACACTCGGAGGCAAGCCCGAAGTGCCCCACATTCTGGACGGAGTATCTGGCCTGTTTCAGGGAGCGAAGGACTATGTAGTTGACGACGTCCTCTTCAGGCCTTCCCCTGACCCTGTCGAGTATATACGGCAGGTCCTTGACCGTCAAGTTTCTCCTCCTGATATTGGTCACCGCCTTCACCACCTTCAGGATCTCCTCCATCTTGCTCTGGTCGGGAGGCTCGTGTATCCTGTAGATCGAAGGAACGCCCTTTGCATACAGGCTCTCTGCAACGGCCTCGTTTGCAGCGATCATGAATTCCTCTATGATCATGTGGGCGAAGTTACGCTCCGCCACCACGATGTCTTCGGGGTTGCCCCTAAGATCGAGCAGGACCTCGGGTTCGGGAAGGTCGAAATCGAGGCTTCCCCTCTTGAGACGTCTCTCCCTGAGGACGCCGCACAACTCGCCCATCAGTTCGAATTCCCTGAGGAGATAACCGTAGCGCTGCCTCAGCTTCCTGTCCCCGTCGACGAGGATCTGCTTCACCTGTGTATAGGTCATCCTTTCGTCGCTGCGTATGACGCTGGGATAGAACCTCTGCCTGATCCTCTCTCCTTCACGCGTAAAATCCATCTCCACTGTAAAGGCGAGCCTGGGCACCTTGGGCTTCAGGCTGCATATGTCCTCGGACAGTTTCTTCGGGAGCATGGGAACGACCCGGTCGGGAAGATAGACGCTCGTCGCCCTCCTCTTAGCCTCCCTGTCGATGTTGCTGTCCCAGGGCACGTAATAACCGACATCGGCTATGTGGACATAGAGGGTATAGCCGAACTTTCTGAGCTTGATGGATATGGCGTCGTCAAAGTCCTTCGCCCTTTCGCCGTCTATGGTGACGGTGGGCAAGCCCTGGAGGTCCTTTCTCCTGTCAGGGCTGACGTCTTGGATCTCTCCGGTAAGGGCCCTGGCCTCCCTTGTGACGTCTGCAGGAAACTTTCTCGGCAGATTGAACTCATCTATTATGGACTCGACCTCCTCTGCAGGGACCTCGGGCTTTTTCAGCTTCTTTATGACCTTGCCGGAGGGCGGCCGCTTGTCGGTCGGGTAGCTCAGGATCTCGACGACCACCATGTCGCCGTTTCGGGCGTTCTTTCTGTCTTTCGGTGCAACATATATGTCGAAGGGGATATCCCGCCTCTTGGGCCGCACAAAGGACACCCCCTTTGTTATCTCAATCGTTCCGACCAGCCTGGTCTGGGCGCGTTCGAGTATCCTGAGTATCCTTCCATCCCTCTTCCTGGGGTTCTCTATCCTCACGATCACCCGGTCACCGGCCATTGCACCGAGCGTCGCCTTGGATGGCACAAACACGTCCCGTTGTCCGGGGTCTTCGGGGATGACAAAACCGTAGCCATCCCTGTGCGCCTCAAAGTAACCCTTTACAAGGCTCATCTCCTCGGGCATTCCGTATCTGCCCTGCCGGGTCATTATGAGTGCGCCGCTTCTGACCAGTCCCCGCAGGATCTTCTTGAGGTGACGCGCCTCTTTCGGTGTAAGCCCCATCTGGGAGACGGTCTCCTTGAAGCTGAGGGGACGGCTGCACGTGCTGAAGAACTTAAGGACTCTCTCCTTGTTTATCATCTCCGAATCTCCCCCCGACCATCCATACTGCCCCTTCTTTCAACGGGCATCAGAGACAGTCCAGCAGGTCCTCGATATCGGCACTGCTGCCGAGAAAGAGAGGAACCCTCTGATGCAATGAATCCGGTTTGACCTTCAGGATGTCTTCTTTCCCTGTGGTCGCCTTGCCGCCTGCATGCTCTATGAGAAAAGCCATCGGGGATGCCTCGTAGAGGAGCCTCAGCTTTCCGCTCTTGTTCTTCTTGTCGGCCGGGTAGGCGAATACGCCGCCCTTTATAAGTGTCCTGTGGACATCGGCGACCATGGAGCCTATGTATCTTGCAGTGTATCCCTTCTGCTTCAGGGAGTCGATATATCTCCTCAGGCCGTCCTCCCATCCCGGATAGTTGGATTCGTTTATGGAATAGGTCTTCCCGCGCTCCGGGAGCCTCATGTTGGGATGAGAAAGAAGGAAGAGTCCGACTGCCGGGTCAAGGGTGAAGCCGTTCACTCCGTTGCCGGTGGAGTAGACCATCATCGTGGAAGAACCGTAAACGATATAGCCTGCCGCGACCTGCTTGTGTCCCTCCTGGAAGAAATCCTCGACCGTCCCCTTTACCTTCTTGTGGATCGAAAAGATGGTTCCTATGTTGACGTTCACGTCTATGTTGGATGAGCCGTCCAGGGGATCGAAGGCTATTATATACTTGCCGTCCTTCCCCTTGTCCGGAAAGATCGCCTCATCGAGTTCCTCGGAGGCAAGGGCGTAGAACTGTCCGCTGTCTGCAAGGTGGCGGATCATCATCCTGTTCGACATCTCGTCGAGTTTCTGAACCTCCTCTCCCTGAACATTGACCTTTCCCGCCTTTCCCAGTATGTCGGCCAGGCCCGCCATGCGTACGTGTGAGGCGATGATCTTTGTAGCCGTCTCTATAGCGGTCAGAGCCAGAGATAACGAACCCGTGGCATATGAGTACCTGCGTTCCTCCTCCAGAATAAACCTGTTTAAATCCATACCTAACTGTCCCATAGCTCCTCCTTGATTGTAAAAGATTTTATCCTCATGCCAAGCAGGTGTTTTGCAAGGTGGAGCCGGGGGGGGGACTCGAACCCCTGACCTGCTGATTACGAATCAGCTGCTCTACCAGCTGAGCTACCCCGGCTGATCAAATACTGATTGGGCGATCAATGGTCATCTGGCGTAAAGAGACGGCTTCTCACTCTCCTCCCTCGCACCGCCTCAAAGACTCCGGAGGCCGGCACCCGAGAGAGAACCGCCCGGTTACCGGATATAATTATACACCAAACCGTCTCCATTTTGCCTCCTTAATGTTAAAATAGCATACAAGGTCGATCATGGCCGTACCAGAGTCAACATGATGCCGCGATGGAGAGAGAACATATACTTCACTCTGATAACCCCCCGAGAACCCGGCAATATAGGGGCTGCTGCGAGGGCCATCAAGAATACGGGGTTTTCTAACCTCGACCTGGTCAGTCCGCCTGACAATCACACGGAGGGACAGGACCTGTGGCTCGCATGTCACGCCACTGACGTACTCAGGGAAGCGGCGGTCTACGATTCGGTCGACGAGGCGCTGAAGGACAAGGCCCTCGTGGTCGGCACATCGAGAAGGGTCGGTAAGAAGAGGGGGTTGTTCCTCAGCCTCAAGGAAGGGGTGAAAGAGGTGGTGAAGGCAGCGGGAAGAAACAGGGTCGCCATACTCTTCGGCAGGGAGGACCGGGGACTCACCAACGAGGAAGTGGAGCGGTGCGGTTTTCTAATGTACATACCGACGGCCGCAGATGCGCCATCACTGAACCTCGCCCAGGCGGTACTGCTCGTGGCCTACGAGCTTGCGTGCCAGAGACTCGAGACAGAAAGCCCGCGGCTTGTCCCTTACGGAGAGATGCAGCTGCTCTTTGAGCATATCCGGAAGACTCTGAGGCTCCTCGGCTACATCCCCAGGGGCGACCGGGACATGGAGGAGCGGATAATGCGCAACCTGAGACACCTGCTGGGACGCTCGGGACTCACACCGTGGGAGGCCGGAATGATCCACGGCATCTGCAGCCGGATAGAGAGGGTGATCACGGAAGGAGAGGCGATCAGGAGCAAATATCAGGGGAATTGATGTAAAATAGGACCGCCGGCCCGGACGGCGTCGGAACAGAACTCTCGATTGCTAAACAACAGCCAAGGAGGTATGCATCATGTTGATCAGGGGCAGGACATGGAGGTTTGGAGCAGACATCGATACGGACGCCATCATACCTGCACGATATCTGAACACGTCGGATCCGCACGAGCTTGCAAAGCACGTCATGGAGGATGCAGACCCCGGTTTTCCCGGCAAGGTGAAGGCCGGAGACATAATCGTGGCGGACAAGAACTTCGGCTGCGGGTCGTCACGCGAGCATGCACCTATCGCAATAAAGGCCGCCGGCATACAGGCCGTTGTGGCGAAGAGCTTTGCTCGGATATTCTACCGTAATGCCTTCAACATAGGGCTTCCCATATTCGAGTCGGCCGAGGCATCAGAGAAGATACGCGAGGGTGACGAGATAGAGATCGACGCAGACTCGGGGATCATAAGGAACCTCTCAAGGAATGAAGAGTATCATGCCAAACCCATCCCGCCGTTCATGCAGGAACTGATCGAGGCAGGAGGGTTGGTGGAGTGGACACGAAGAAAGATAAAGGCGGCATGACTGCAGGGCGTTCATTCCTGACCGACTACGACCTGTACCTCTTCGGCGAGGGAAATCACCTCCGGATCTATGAAAAGCTCGGGGCCCACGTAATCGAGGTCGACGGCAGAAAGGGCGTGCATTTCGCCCTGTGGGCACCGAATGCCCGCGAGGTCAGCGTGATCGGGTCCTTCAACGACTGGGATCCTTCCGCCGACAGGCTGAATCCGCCGGGGCCTTCCGGGATATGGACGCTCTTCATCCCCGGCATCGGCGAGGGCGAACTGTACAAGTATCACATCAAGTCACGCATAAACGACATCGTCAGGATAAAGAGCGATCCCTACGCCTTCTATTCCGAGGTGAGGCCTAAGACCGCCAGCATAGTATACGACATAGACCGGTATCAATGGAACGACAGCGAGTGGCTCGACGCAAGGGCCACGGCCGACTACCTGCAGAGACCTCTAAACATATACGAAGTACACCTCGGCTCGTGGAAACGGAAGACCGGCGGCGGCTTTCTTACATACCGTGAACTTGCCGCCGAACTGATACCCTACGTCAAGAGGCTCGGCTACACACACATCGAGCTCCTCCCCGTCACCGAACACCCGCTTGATGCATCATGGGGTTATCAGACCACCGGTTACTTCGCTCCGACGAGCAGGTTCGGCACACCGGAGGACTTCATGTACTTCGTGGACATGTGCCATCAGTCGGGCATAGGCGTGATCCTCGACTGGGTTCCCGGCCACTTCCCGCGGGACGACCATGCGCTGAGGTTCTTCGACGGCACATGCCTCTATGAATACGAAGACCCCCGCAAGGGAGAACACAAGGAATGGGGTACTCTCATCTTCAACTACGGGAGGCACGAGGTAGCCAATTTCCTGAAGGCATCCGCCTTCTTCTGGCTCGACAGGTATCACATAGACGGACTGAGGGTGGATGCGGTTGCATCGATGCTCTACCTCGACTACTCGAGACAGGACGGTGAATGGGTCCCGAACATCTACGGCGGGAACGAGAACCTCGAGGCGATAGACTTCCTGAAGAAGTTCAACGAGGTCGTGCACCTGCACTTTCCGGGTGTGATAACCATTGCAGAGGAGTCGACGGCATGGCCTGGAGTCTCGAGGCCCACATATCTCGGCGGACTCGGGTTCACCATGAAGTGGAACATGGGGTGGATGCACGACACACTCGAGTACTTCACTAAGGACCCCGTCTTCAGGAAGTACCACCACGGCAACCTCACGTTCGGGCTGATCTACGCATTCTCAGAGAACTTCGTCCTGCCTCTCTCCCACGACGAGGTGGTCTACGGCAAGAGGTCCCTGCTGGACAAGATGCCCGGGGACGTGTGGCAGAAGTTTGCAAACCTCCGTACGCTCTACGGGTTCATGTTCGGACACCCGGGAAAGAAACTCCTCTTCATGGGCGGAGAGTTCGGCCAATGGTGGGAGTGGAACCACGACGCCGAGCTGCAGTGGAACCTCCTCGGGGAAGGTGACTATCACAGGGGCCTGATGAGGTTCGTCAGGGACCTCAACCTGCTCTACATGTCTGAACCGTCGCTCTACGAGGTCGATTTCAGGCAGGAGGGATTCGAGTGGATCGACTTCTCGGACGCCGAGCAGAGCGTGCTCTCATTCATACGGAGGGCGGCAGACCCGGAAGACTTTCTGGTCTTTGTCTGCAACTTCACCCCGGTGCCGCGATACAAATACTTGATCGGCGTCCCTGAGCCCGGATTCTACAGAGAGGTCCTGAACAGTGACTCTGCGATATACGGCGGCTCCGACGTCGGAAACCTCGGAGGGGTCGAGGCAGTGGACGACTCGGTACACGGACGCCCCTACTCGTTGGAGATCACCCTACCCCCCCTCGGTGTCCTTGTATTCAAGCCCGAGAGGAACGCCTCGGGAGGGGGGTCAGGACATCTGCAGACTACAGACTCCTCCAGGAAGACGGCTGACCCACCGGCCGGGAAGCGCGGAAAAGGAGTGAAGCCGGGGGCACCCGTCACAGCCGGCGCACAACGCCCGGGGAGTCATCTCAGGCACTGACAGCCTCTTCGGTCAGGCGTGCAGCGGTCCCGAATATAGCGTCCTTTTCCTCAGGGGTCCTCGCCTCTATGTAGAACCTCACCTTCGGCTCTGTTCCCGACGGCCTGATCATGAGCCATGAGCCGTCCTCGAGCACTATCTTGGTACCGTCGACGGTTATAAGATCCTTGACCGTCATCGACCTGCCGCCGATCTGGATCGTGCTGCCGGGGGGATATTTTTCCCTGATCACGGAGAGCTTCTTCTTCAGTGGTTCACCGACGAGCGAGCGGTCCACCTCGATCCCGGAGCGGTCCGGGTAATAGCGGCCATACTCCTCCATAAGCTCTCCGAGGTATTCGCCAAGGTTTTTCCCGGTGGTCGCAACCATCTCGATCGCAAGGAGCAGTGCGAAGAGGGCGTCCTTCTCAAGCGTATGGTTGTAACCGGATATACCGTCGGATTCCTCGAAGGCGACGATCGCCCGCTCCTGGGCATCCGGCAGCAGGTAGGGACGGAAGTTCTTGAACCCGACCCTGGTCTCCCGCACCGCGATCCCGAGCCTTTCAGCGATTGCATTGACGAAATTGCTCGTTCCGACCGACTTCACGGCAATCCCTTCTATTCCCTTGTACACGTGAAGGAAGTGCAGGGCCATTGCACCGAAGTAGTTCATCGGTATCTGCATGGTATGGTCTGCGAACCTTATCCTGTCGCCGTCTGGATCCATGATCACCCCGAGCCTGAAACGTGCACTGCTTGTCCCCAGCACTCTCTCCACCCCTTCCATGTTGCGTGCCGAAGGCTCCGGCGCCACACCCCCGAAAAGGAAGTCGTCCTCCGTTCTCAACAAGACGAGTTTCCTCCGGACATCCCCTGTCGCACCCAGCAACCTTTCGGGACGCCCCCTGGTTGCACCATGGACGTGATCAACCACAACAAGGCAGTCTCCATCCGCGACGAACTCCCTGATCTTCTCGAGGTTCAGCGTCCCGCGGCTTCTTACGTACTTGATATAGAGCCCGGTGGTGTCAATCTCTTCATAATCGATGCCCTCTGCACTGCCTCCACTGCCTTCCACCCCGCCCGTCTGCATCAGGGCGTTAGCCTCGGCCTGGATCACGTCCGTTATCTCCGAACCGGCCGGACCGCCGTCGGAGGGGTTGAACTTGAGCCCCGAGTAGTTGGAAGGATTGTGAGAGGGCGTGATATTGACGGAACATGCGGCATTGCGCACGACTATGGAGGCCGATATCTCGGGCGTGGTCGTCTCTCCGGCATAGTACACTCTTATTCCCTCTGCGGCGAGCATGCCCATGACCTCCTTTGCGAACTCCGGTCCGAGGAAGCGGTTGTCGTGTCCAACGATTATCCCCCTCTGCCGGACATCGCCGAAGTCCCTGATGCCGAGCGCGGCCCTTATGCCAGGATCGTCCGTCTTGAGTGTATTGATGATGGCCCTGGTGACCACCCTGATGTTGTGAAAAGTAAAGTCTGTCCCGATCTCTCCCCTCCAGCCCGATGTACCGAATACGATCCGGGAAGGTGCCTTGTTTTCGCGCGCGAATCTTTCTATCTCCGGCAGGAGATCCGTGTTCAAGTCCTTCTGAATAGTCTTCCAGCATTCTTCGGCGCTGTCGAGCCCCATGTCTGAATTCCTCCTTCAAAGTTTGAATTGGTTTATGATATTATACATAAGTTTTCATCCGTTCAGCCATGAATCACAAGGAAGGGAGCCTTAATATCATGTCAAACTCTTACAGCATCGCCGTCATACCAGGTGACGGAACAGGCCCTGAAGTAGTCAGGGAAGGGATAAAGGTCCTCGAGTCGGCATCCAGAAGGTTCGGCTTCAAGATGGACTTCTCTCACTATGACCTGGGCGGGGACAGGTATCTCAAGACAGGAGAGACTCTCACCGACAGCATCATCGAAGAGCTCAGGAGACACGATGCCATATATCTGGGCGCCATCGGACACCCTGACGTGAAACCGGGCATCCTGGAAAGGGGCATATTGCTCAGGCTCCGCTTCGAGCTCGACCAGTACATTAACCTCAGGCCCATAAAACTCTACCCCGGGGTCGAGTGCCCGCTCAAGGACAAGGGCCCGGAACACATAGACTTTGTGGTGGTCAGGGAGAACACCGAAGGCCTCTATGTGGGCGGCGGGGCCTTCCTGAGAAGGGGAACGCCCAATGAGGTGGCGATCCAGGAATCGGTCAACACACGGTTGGGCGCGGAAAGGTGCATAAGGTTCGCGCTGCAGTACTGCCGGAAGCGTAACAAGTCCAGGAAGCTGACACTCTGCGGCAAGACCAACGTTCTCACCTATGCGTGGGACCTCTGGCAGAGGACCTTCGAGGAGGTTTCGAAAGAGTATCCGGATATCCAGACCGACTATGCCCACGTGGATGCCATAACGATGTGGTTCGTGAAGAACCCCGAGTGGTTCGACGTAATCGTCACCGACAACATGTTCGGCGACATCATAACCGACCTCGGGGCAATGATACAGGGGGGGATGGGAATAGCCGCCGGAGGAAACATCAATCCCGAAGGTGTCAGCATGTTTGAACCGATAGGGGGCTCGGCGCCCAAGTATACAGGCAAAAACGTCATAAATCCGCTCGCGGCCATCTGTGCGGGGGGGATGATGCTCGAACACCTCGGTGAGGATGCTGCAGCAGCGGCTGTAGAGAAGGCGGTGATGGAGGTGACGGGCAAGCACATCAACAGCCTCGCTGCAGGCAGGATGGGCTACAGCACCTCCGAGGTCGGGGATCTCGTTGCAGACTATGTAAGCAGGCTCTGACACCGAACACAGAGTCGATGTTACGGCAAATGCGGTGCCCTCCGAACTCTCTGCCCGCAAACACGGATCGTGAAAGAAGAGAAGGGCGGGAAGAAGCCAGAGGGTAACGGTCTCCGTGTTTCTTACAAGTCAAGTAAAGAAAGATAGAGAAGGGTCTCTAAAGGGCCAGGTTTCGGGAAGAGACCGAACAAGAGAGGAAAAACATAAACCATTGTGTAAGGAGTAGCGACCATGCTCAACAGGAAGGAAAGGTATAGAGTAGCCGTCGTCGGTGCAACCGGCGCCGTCGGTGAAGAGATGATCTCCATTCTCGACGAAAGGAAGTTTCCGGTGGAGGAGCTCCTCCCGTTTGCATCGGAGAGGTCCGAGGGCAAGAGGATAGAGTTCAGGGGCAGATCCATCGTGGTAAACACCCTCAAGGAGGATTCCTTTGAAGGAGTCGATATCGCGCTCTTCTCAGCCGGTGGTGAGAGGTCGAAGAGGTGGGCACCGGTGGCCGCACGTGCGGGGTGCGTGGTGATCGACAATTCGTCCGCGTGGCGGATGGATCCGGACGTGCCCCTGGTGGTCCCGGAGGTGAATCCAGGCGACATCGGGCTGCACAAGGGAATAATCGCGAATCCGAACTGCTCGACCATACAGATGGTGGTGGCGCTCAAGCCGATCCATGATGCAGCGAGGATAAAGAGGGTGGTGGTCACGACGTTTCAGTCGGTCTCCGGAACCGGCAAGAAGGCGATGGACGAACTGCTTAAGCAGACGACCGACATGCTCAGCTTCAAGTCGGTCGAGTGCAAGGTCTATCCGCATCAGATAGCCTTCAACGTGCTGCCTCACATCGATACGTTCCTCGACAACGGATACACCAAAGAAGAGATGAAGATGGTCAACGAGACCAGAAAGATCCTCGGTGACGACTCCATAAGGGTGACGGCCACGACCGTGAGGGTTCCCGTCTTCAGGTGTCACTCCGAGAGCGTCAACGTGGAGACGGAGAAGAAGCTGTCGGCCAACGAGGTGAGGGCCCTGCTTGCAGGATTCCCCGGCATCGTGATCTTCGACGCACCGGAGAAGAACGTCTATCCCCTGCCGGTCGAGCTGGCAGGAAAAGACGAGGTTTACATAGGCCGGATAAGGGAGGACGAGTCCGTGGAAAACGGCATAAACATGTGGATTGTGGCGGACAACCTCAGAAAGGGGGCCGCCCTCAACGCCGTTCAGATCGCGGAGAAGCTGATCGGATCCGCATAACGATTCAGCCGGGGGAATCAAACCGCTTGTACACCGTCCGTTTTTATGTTAAAATTACTTCATGGCTGACGACAGGGAAATACTTCCCCTTGACGCCCAACTGCTGAGTGAGGCCATCTTCGAACTGAACGTCTCACGCCGTAACGTAAACATCTATCCTGCCGGTCATCCCTCGGTGGAGAGGTCGCTGAACAAGGCGTTCGACAGCCTCGAAAGACTGTTTGAACTGCGAGCCGAGATAACCTTTGCTGTTGCAAAGGACACCATCATCATCGAGGACAGCGTCCTCGACAAGAAGAACACCGCTTACAGGGAATTCGCCCTGCACCTGAGCGGAATGAACATCGCCTATGTGACGTTCAGGGCGGGCCTCACGAAAGACGAACTCTACAAGTTTCTCAGCTTCCTCTCCGTCGATACAAAGGAGCTGTCACCTGAAGAACTCCAGGAGGTACTGGAAGGCTACAGCCTGATCCACATCAGGGCCGGCTTCATAGACTATGACGCGTTCTCCTTCGGTGAAGGCATGACGGAGCGCGGAGACGGCTCATCAGCCGGAAGCGGCGGGGCAGGCCTCTGGGAGCGTTACGTGCGCGGACTCCTCGACGGCACCCTGCAGACGGACGGCGCCGACGTCATACAGGAGATACCGCCCGAGGCTCTGGCGGAGATGCTCAACACGACCGATCCCCGGGAGATAAAGGAGGCCGGCTGTGAGCGAGTCATCAACACCTACATGAAACAGTCTGCGAAGAAGACCTTCTCCAGCAGGGAGCTGACCCGGCTCATAGACTTCATCAGCAAGCTCCGGCCCGAACTGAAGAGGCAGTTTCTCTCCTCCGCGATAAAAAACGTCTCCACGGACATACGGTCCACCGAACGTGCCCTCAAAGAGATCTCCGTAGACAAGATCATAGAGCTCCTGAGCGCCATAGACGAGCAGCAAGTCACCATCCCGGCGGCGCTTAAAAACCTCCTGGACAAGTTTTCCAAGTTCTATCAGCTCGGCTCCGAAGACACCACCTTCGGCGACAGCATCATAGCGGACGACATATTCCTCTCACCCGACGTCGTAACCCTCCTGGGCCAGGGTGATTTCGAGTCCTACGTTACGGACGTCTACCAGAAGGAGATCGAAAGGGTTCTGAGATTCGACGTCTCCGATGTCGCATCAAATGAGCTGGCGGAACTCAGGAAGGCATGCAGTGACGAGCACGTGGAGAGGTATTTCAACCAGACCATGCTGGAGCTCATCTCCTCCGACATAATAGAGGAAGACGAATACGAATACATAATCAACATAATAAAGGACGAGGCCGTTCAGTTCATCGAAACCGGCCAGTACGGCCAGGTCCTGAAGATCTTCAGGGTGCTCGAGGCGAACATATCGAAGGATAGGTTTCCCGATATAAGCTCAGAGGCGCTCAAGTATTACAAGTCCCCGGAGTTCATTGCACAGTTCATAGAATCCCTGCGGATAATCGGCAGGCAGGCGAGGGAAGACGCCCAGCAGTTATGCGATTACTACGGGGAGCGTATAATATCCCCTCTGATGGAGGCGCTCGTCGTCGAGGAATCACAGACTATCAGACACTTTCTCATAAGCCTGATCACCCACTTCGGCGAGAAGGCGATCCCGGCCGCCATAAAGCATATAAGTGACAGCAGGTGGTTCGTGAAGAGGAACATGCTGCACATACTGAATGAGTGCGGCACTAAGGAAGTGCTGCCCCATGTGAGGCCCTACTGTCACCATGAAAATCACAAGGTGAGTTTCGAGGCGATCAAGTGCCTCCTGAAAGAAGGAGACGCCTACGGGATCAATGCACTCAGGGGATACCTGAGATCGGAAAACAGGGAGCTGGTAGAACAGGCCATAGCCCTGACAGGCATCTACAAGGTGAAAGAACTGGTGCCCGAGCTGATACAGATGCTGAAGAGAAAAGGCATCTCAGGAAAGGATATCCACGAAAAGATCCCCATTGTGAGGGCCCTCGGCCAGATAGGAGACCCCAGCGCGCTCGATGCCGTAAGAAAGGCACTGTCGATCAAGAGCATCCTGTTCAAGAGCGCCGTCGAGAGGCTGAGGGAGGCGATATACCGGTCACTGAAGTACTACCCTTTCGAGCATGTCCAGGACCTCGTCGAGAAGGGGCTGAAGTCCAAGAACGAACGCATAAGACACGAGTCGATGAAAATAAAAGAGTCGAGGAGAAACTGAAGGGTGATTGCAAAGACTTTCATTTCGGCACTTATGTCCGCAATATCCAACTGCTCCCTTTATTCCAAGGAGCACATCTCCGTGGAGAACCTGACGAAGAAGTCCCTCTCCATCCTGAACGAACTGCTGACCGAAAGGGACAGTCTCGAGATAATGGTGGTGGAGGATCACCTCGTGGTCAACAAGACCCCTGCCAGGAATACGGGGCACCACGGGATAAACTTCATCAAGAGGCTGAAGAGAAAGGGAATATCGCGCATCGACTTCCTCAAGGGCATCACGTATACCGAGCTGAAGCAGTTCATAGCAGACCTGAGTGATCCGGACAAGGAACTGAAGACATACCCGCACATAAAGACCGGGATCATAGACGTCAGAATAGGCGGATACAGGATCGAAGGCGATGATGAGACCTTCACGTCGGAGCAGGTCGAACGGGTCAAGGAGCTCTATCACAGCATCTCGCCCTACAAGGGGCTGAGCGTTTCAGGGCTCGAGGAGATAGTGGTCAACTTCATCGTCACATTCAAACGTGAGGCGAACATCCTCAAGCTGATCAGTCCTGTCAAGGCATACAGTGAATACACGTACACGCACGCCACCAACGTGGCGATCCTGTCGATGTTCCAGGCCGAGTCACTCGGTGCAAGGGACGACCTGCTTCACGACATCGGGATAGCCGCACTCCTTCACGATGTCGGCAAGCTCTTCATATCAAAGGACATCCTCGAGAAAAAGGGGAAGCTGGACAGGGAGGAATGGGAGGAGATCAAGCTGCATACACTCCACGGCGCCAGATACCTTGCAAAGATCGACGGTTTGACACAACTCGCCCCCATCGCAGCACTCGAGCACCACCTGAGATACGACTGCACGGGCTATCCCACACTCAATGCAGGCGGCAAGGAGCAGCACTTCTGCAGCCAGATCATCGCGACCTCTGACTTCTTCGACGCCCTGAGAAGCCGGAGGCCTTACAAGCGTGACTGGCAGATAAAGGAAATAATAGCGCTGATGAAGGAGAGTGCAGGCACGGAGTTCAATCCATTCCTGGTGGACAACTTCTCGAGAACCCTGATGAAGGCACTGGAAAACGACGGCATGTCAGAGGGCCGTCCCTCCTGATTTCTCGAGCAGCCTCTCTATCTCGTCGACCGTCTTCAGAACAGCCCCCGAGTTTCTGAAGTAGAGTTCCCTCGCCCTCCTGCCGATCTCCCCTGCACGGGCGGCATCCGAGAGCAGCTCGAGCAACACCTCCCCTATACTGCCGGGCGCAGCTTCGACGGCGGCCCCGCCGCTCAAGAACTCGCGGGCAAGGGGAAAGTTCTCCATGTACGGACCGCAAACCACCGGCTTTGCCCAGGAAGCCGCCTCAAAAAGGTTGTGTCCGCCTTTCGGCACCAGGCTTCCACCGATTATACATACGTCGGCACATCCGTAGACGGATGCGAGTTCACCTATTGTATCAAGGAGGACAACGTCCTTCCCGCAGCCGCCGCCTTCTGACCGCCTGGCAAAAGAAGCCCCTCCCTCCCTCAAAAGGTTCTCGACCTCCGGGAACCTCTCGGGATGCCGCGGGGCGACAACGAGAGTCGCCTCCTTGAAAACGCCCTTTATGGACTTGAATGCTTCAAGGATCATCTCCTCTTCGCCTTCATGGGTGCTGCCCGCCACAATCACCGGCCTGCCGAGGTCTTTACACCACCGGGGAAGGTCGGCGGGCGGGGTGATATCGAACTTGAGGTTTCCCGTAACCCGTACCCTCTTCTCGGGGGCCCCGAGGGCGATTATCCTTTCGGCATCCCTCTCTGTCTGCATACAGAAGGAATCCACCATCCCGAGCATGTCCCTCACGAAAAACCTTATCCTTGCGTAGCCTGAAAAGGACGCATCGGATATTCTTCCGTTGGCTATCAGGACCGGTATCCCCTCCGCACTGACGGTCCTGATCAGGTTCGGCCAGAGCTCGGTCTCCATTATGACGAGCATATCGGGCCTCAAACGGCTCAAGGTCTTTCCGACCGCCGTCGGAATATCAAAAGGCACGTAGATACACGCCTCCCCGCTCGTCATGAAATCACGCACCACCTTCTGCCCTGTATCGGTAACCGTGGAGACGACTACATCAGCCCTGGACCTCAGCCTCTCCATCAACGGCCTCGCAGCCATTGCCTCACCGACGGAGACGGCATGTATCCAGATCAGCGGCCTCTTCCCGGCATCTCCACGGCCCGGCCCATGGGGAACAAGGCCGAATCTCTCCCTCAACCATCGCCCCCTCAAGCGTTTGGGCCTCTTCATAAGCTGGACCGGCATCAGGAGCGTCAGGCCCGATACGTAGCAGAGGGTGTATGTCATGCGCAAGAGATCAAAGGCTTGCATCACCCGGACCACCCCGACATCCCGGCTACCATCTCTGCGACCCTCGAAGAGGCATTCTTACCCTCATAGAGGGATCTTATCTCCCTGAAGGACTCCGTCATGTACCGCCTGACCTGTTCGTCCCTCTTTATACGTTCCAGCTCCCTGACGACGTTTTCCGTATTCGCCCTCTGCTGTATCAGCTCCCTTACGACCTCCCGGCCCGCGAGGAGGTTGACGAGGCTTATGTGCTTCACGTTGACGAGCAGCCTTCCTATAATATAGGTCAGCGGGAAGAGCCTGTAGACGACCACCATCGGAACACCGCAGAGTGCGGCCTGAAGCGTTGAGGTCCCCGAAGCTATGAGGGCGGCGTCCGATGCGGAAAAGACCTCGACGGCCGTCCTGTTCACGACCCTCACTTCGAGGTCCTCGAGCATGCCGGACCATTGCCGGAAGTCAACGGCGGACAGATTCGGTGCCACGGGAAGGATGAACTGAAGGCCCGGATGATCACTCCTGAGGCGCTGAACAACATTGATGAACAGGGGCAGGAGCCGTTTGAGTTCACTTCGCCTGCTGCCGGGCAGGAGGGCGAGGACTTCCCTGTCGGGCTTCAGGCCCAGCCTCTCTCTTATGAAACCTCGGCTGCCCTTTGTACCCTCTATCTCCTCCATGACGGGATGCCCCACGAACTCACAATCCGCACCTACCGCCCTGTACATCTCCTCCTCGAAGGGGAGAACGACGGCTATTCGGTCGGAGAGCTCCTTTATCGTGTTTATCCTCTTTCTGCGCCAGGCCCATACCTGTGGGCTGACATAGTAGAGCACCTTGATTCCGAGAGACTTGGCCTCCCGGGCAACCCTCAGGTTGAAGTCGGGAAAGTCTATGAGGACTACAACGGACGGCTTCTCCTGCCTGAGCCTCTCCGTTATCTTCGAAAGCGTCTTCCTGAGGACCCTTACGGATGAGACAGCCTCGACAAGGCCGAAGGCACCGGTAATGCCTGCCACGAGTTCCACGCCCTCGGCCTTCATCCGCTCACCGCCGACACCGCAGATGCGGACGTCATCCCGTATGGACCTCAGGGCCCTCGCCAGCAGTGCACCATAGAGCTCCCCGGAAGATTCACCCGTGATTATATACACACTGCCGCTCATGACTGACGGGCCGGTTTTACCGGCTTCATGCAACCGCCTTCCTGACAGCTTCGCAGACCCGCTCCTGGGCGGACCTGTCGATCTCGGGATAGATCGGCAACGAGAGCACCTCCATCGACGCCCTCTCGGCAAAGGGGAAGTCCCCCCGTCTGTATCCCTCACCCTTCAGGGCTTCCTGAAGGTGCAGTGGTATGGGATAGTACACAACCGACGAGATGCCCTGCTCGTAGAGGTAGGACTTGATCCTGTCCCTCAGGGGGCTCCTTATGGTGTACTGGTGGTAGACATGGTAAAAGCCGTCCTGCTCCTTCGGGCACTGAACTATGGAACCGAGGCGTTCGGTGTAGAAACGGGCCTTTTCCCGCCGGAGCGAGAGATACCCGTCGATCCTCTTGAACTTGACCAGGAGCACGGCGGCCTGTATCTCGTCGAGCCTGCTGTTGAGGCCGATGGCATGGTGGATGTAGCCCTTCTCCGACCCGTGATTCCTGAGCACTCTCATCCTGCCGGCGATCTTCTCGTTATCCGTGGTGATGAGTCCTCCGTCGCCGTAAGCCCCGAGGTTCTTGCTCGGATAGAAGCTGAAGCATCCTGCATCGCCGAAGCTCCCGGTCTTTCTCCCCCTTATGTGGGCACCGAAGGACTGGGCACAGTCTTCCACGACGAACAGGTTATACTTCGAGGCGATCGCTGATATCCTCTCCATGTCCGCAGGCATGCCGAACATATGCACCGGCATGATCGCCTTTGTCCTCTCGGTTATCCTCTCCTCTATCTTCGCGGGGTCGATGTTCAAAGTCTCAGGGTCGATGTCTACGAATACGGGTCTGGCCCCCTGGTATATGATCGCCTCGACCGTGGCAAAGAACGTAAACGGAGTGGTTATCACCTCGTCACCCCGTCCTATGCCGAGTGCCTTCAGGCTGAGGTTCAGGGCGTCGGTTCCCGATGCCACACCCACGGCCTCCCTCACCCCGTGGTAAGCGGCGATCCCCTTTTCGAGCTCTTCCACCTTGGGGCCGAGAATATACCTGCTGCTCTCCAGCACATCCGTAATCTGCTCGAGTATCTCCTCCCGCAGGGCCTCGTACTGGACCTTCAGATCGACCATTGGAATCATATCGTCTCCTCTATCTTTCTGTTTATCTCGTGTGCCACTTTAAGGGCTTCAAGTCCGTCACGGGCGGTCACCCGCGGTTGCCTCCTGCTCATTACACAAGCAGCAAAATCCCTCAGCTCCTCCTTCAGCGGCTCCCTGTAGTCCAACCTTGTTTCTTCCTTCTCCAGGGCGCCGGCTGCAGCCTTTCTGTACGTGCATATCTCGAGACTCTGATAGTCTATAACCGTATAGTCCGTCTCCTGAAAGATCTTCAACACCCTCCTCTTCTCACTGGAGAGCCTGCTTGCGGTGATCAGGGCCTTTGAGCCGTTGTCCATCTCCAGCCAAGCCTTCACGGCATCAAACCTGTCGGTGAGCACCTTCGCACCGACAGCCCTGACCTCCTTCACGGAACCACGGCAGAGGGAGAGTATGATATCAATATCATGTATCATGAGGTCAAGGGTGATGTCCACGTCCGTTCCCCGGCCCTGAAAGGGGGAAACCCTCTCTGCCTCGAAGAACCTCGGGGATCTCATCTTGTCCTCAACATAGAGCACCGCAGGGTTGAACCTCTCGAGATGCCCCACCTGGATTATCCTGTCCGTCCTGCCTGCCTCGTCTATGAGTGACTCGGCCTCCTCAGCCGTAAGCGTAAGCGGTTTCTCCACCAGGACGTCCTTTCCCGCCCGCAGGGCCTCCATCGCTATCTCGTGATGCATTGTTGTTGGAGTCACTATACTGACGGCATCCACTCGTGGCAATACGTCCCTGTAGTCCGTGAACGCCCGGCACCCATACTCCAGAGCCACCTCTCCAGCCCTCCCGGAGTCTATGTCAGCGACACCTACGAGCTCGGCCTCTTCGATCTCCGAAAAAACCCTCGCATGGTGCCTGCCGAGATATCCTGTACCTATCACCGCAACCCTGACACTCATCAGATCATCCCTTCCGACTCTCCCCGTCTTTCCGTACTGTTCAAGAACCCGGCTGACCGATCGCTGCCGGACGTGCAGCCTCTGCTATGATGCAAGCCTTTGAGTCGTCCTTATTATCTCTTCCAGTTTCCTCAGCGCCTTTCCCGAATCGATGGCCTCCTCTGCAAGAGAAGCGGCCTCCCTTACGTCATCGGTCATTCCCGAAACCATCAACGTGACAGAAGCGTTCATTATCACTATATCCCTTCTCGGGCCCGGTTCTCCCTGAAGGATCTCCATCGTCAGTTCGGCATTCCTTCGGGCATCCCCGCCCGAGATGGCTTCAACCGGCGCCCGGTCGAAGCCGAAATCCTCGGGTGCCATGATGAAATTCTCCACGGTTCCGTTCCTGAAGCGGCTCACCTTGGAGCCGTCCGTAACCGTTATCTCGTCAAGCCCGTCCTCACCGTGAAAGACCATCACATCCTCTGCGCCAAGGTTGCCCAAGACCCTCGCGAGGGGCTCTGTAAGCCTGTCCGTAAAGACACCCACCGCCTGCCTCTTTGCCCCCGCAGGATTCGTGATGGGGCCGAGTATGTTGAATATCGTCCTTATCCCCATCTCCCTTCTCGGCCCGACGGCATACTTCATGGCTGGATGGAACACCGGGGCGAAGAGGAAGCCGAATCCAGTCTCGAAGAGGCACTCCTGCACCTTTTCAGGAGAAAGGTCTATCTTGACCCCCAGAGCCTCGAGCACGTCTGCACTTCCGGACCTGCTCGAGACCGACCTGTTTCCGTGCTTGGCCACGGGCACACCGCAGGCACTGACAACAACGGCAGCAGTCGTCGATATGTTGAAGGTATGGGCCATGTCACCACCGGTGCCGCACGTGTCCACCACACCTTCAGGTGCATCTATCCTTGCAGCCTTTTCTCTCATGACCTTTGCGGCCCCTGTTATCTCCTCCACGGTCTCTCCCTTTATCCTCAATGCCGTGAGAAAGGCTCCTATCTGTGCATCCGTGGCCTTCCCTTCCATTATCTCCCGCATGCATTCAGCCATCTCTGACTCCGAGAGGTTGATGCCTTGAACGAGCAGATTTATGGCCTCCCTGATCATAATCATCCTCCTGTCAAGCGGTTCTTTCCGGACAAGTATTTCCGTGAAAAGTGCCTAACGCCTGCTTCCCAGTTTGAGGAAATTCCTCAGCAGGTCCTTGCCGACCGTCGTCAGTATCGACTCTGGATGAAACTGTACCCCCTCGATCACGTATTCCCTGTGCCTCACCCCCATTATCTCACCCGCCTTCGTCCAAGCGCTGACCTCCAGGACCTCGGGCAGCGTCTCCCTCTTGATCACAAGCGAGTGGTAACGGGTGGCCTCGAACGGATTCGGCAACCCCTCGAACACGGTCCTGCCGTCATGGTAAATGAGGGATGTCTTGCCGTGCATCAGCCGGGGCGCATTGATTATGTCCCCGCCGAATGCGGCACCAATGGATTGGTGGCCGAGACAGACACCGAGCAGGGGCTTCTTTCCTGCAAAGTGACGGATGACCTCTATGGAGACCCCTGCTTCCCTCGGCGTGCACGGACCGGGCGAGATGACAATCCTGTCCGGGTCGAGTTCCTCTATCTCCTCAACCGTTATCCGGTCGTTACGGTAGACCTTCACCTCCTCGCCGAGCTCACCGAAGTACTGTACGAGGTTATAGGTAAAGGAGTCATAGTTGTCTATCATCAGCAACATGTTTTCACTCCGGCCTTCGGACTTTACGACCATGAAAGTTCATCACTTCAAAGACTGTTTCCGGCTGTCCCTCATTCCGGACAACCCGACACTCACCCGGCTCCATCATCTAAAGCCCCTCCTCCGCCATGTCGACGGCCCTCATCATGCCGAGGGCCTTGTTCACTGTCTCCCTGTATTCATTCTCGGGCACGGAATCCGCAACAATCCCTGCACCTGCCTGCACATACAGCCTGCCGTCCTTGACCACGATGGTTCTTATCGTGATGCAGGTATCCGTGTTCCCGGAATACCCGAAATACCCGACCGCACCGGCATACGGTCCCCTCTTGACCGGTTCGAGCTCATCTATGATCTCCATGGCCCTCACCTTCGGCGCACCCGTAACAGTGCCGGCCGGAAAGCATGAACGGAAGAGATCGAATGCATCGAGTCCCTCCCGAAGGGTGCCCTCAACGTTAGACACGAGATGCATCACATGGCTGTAACGCTCGACGGACATCAGTTCCGTGACCTTCACACTGCCCGTCTCCGCAACCCTCCCCACATCGTTCCTGCCGAGGTCCACAAGCATTATGTGCTCGGCAACCTCCTTAGGGTCTTCCCTGAGCTCCTTCTCAAGGGCCCTGTCCTCGTCCTCGCTGAGCCCCCGCTTTCTCGTGCCAGCGATAGGTCTCAGCACTATGCGCCTCCCCTCGAGCCTGACGAGTATCTCCGGGGAGGACCCCACGATCATGGCCTCCCCCGTATCCATGAAATACATGTACGGCGAGGGGTTCACGACCCTGAGGGCACGATATATGTTGAAGGGGTCTGCGTCACACTCGCGTTCGAACCTCTGAGAGACGACCACCTGCACGACATCACCGGCCCGGACATACTCCTTGGCCTTCCTCACCGCCTCCTCGAAGACCTCCTCCGGGCCGAAAGAAGAGACAAAGTCCCTCCGGCACGAAGGAGCCGCCCTAACACCGGTGGGCCCGGCAGGAACAGCCCTCAACCGTTCTATCGCGGCGTCTATCCTCTTCCCGGCCTCCCTGTAAGCCGCCTCTGGAGAGCCCTCGACGTGCACGGGGCAGACTATCTTGAGGCTCTGTTTGAGATTGTCGAACACGAGGACGATATCCGGCATCATGAAGTACATGTCTGAAAGCCCCAGGGATGGCTTGTCCCTGTCAGGCACCCTCTCGAAATACTTTACCATCTCATACCCTATATAGCCCACGAGCCCGCCGTAAAACGCCGGCAGCCCGGCGACCCTCACGGGTCTATAGAGGGAGAGCTCCTCTTTCAGGGCATCGAGGGGATCGGCATAAACCGCCTTCTTCAGCGTCTCACCGTCCCGCACGATCTCGATACTGTTTCCCCTTGCACGTATCACCTTTCTGACCGATATGCCGAGGAAGGAGTATCTCCCCCATTTCTCTCCACCTTCAACACTCTCGAACAGGAAAGAAGGAGTAGCAGAGAGTTTCAGATAGGCCGAGACCGGGGTCTCCATGTCCGCAAGTATCTCCCTGTACACGGGAATCAGGTTGCCCGTGCCGGTCAAGCTCAGGAATGTCTCGTAATCCGGATACATCGGATTATTTTAAACATAAAAAGCCCTTTTTAGCAATTGACACAGTCGTCGGGTTTATGATATTTTTATAGCCATGAGGGCTTTCTCTATTCTGGCAAAGAGGCTGAGGGAGACAAGAAACCTGTTCCGTTACAGAACCAGGTGCAGGCACCTGAAGACCGAACTCGAACATGTGAAGACCTTTTATGACGAGAAACTCCAGGAGATGAGCCTGATACTGCAGTACAAGTCTCACGAGCTTGAACGGCGTATCAGTGAACTTGAGGAATACAGACGGGAAACCGAGCACCTGCTGAAAATCCTCGACTCCCTCGAATCGGAAAAGAGGACCAATTGAACATACATCTTGCATTGCTTATACTGACGTCGGTTGATTAAGACTCTTCTGGTTACTTTGAAAGCTCTTCAGGAGAATTCAAGGAGTTTATGCGGGCGTAGCTCAGCTGGTAGAGCACAACCTTGCCAAGGTTGGGGTCGCGGGTTCGAATCCCGTCGCCCGCTCCATTTGAGAAAGAAACATCAGGACCGTACCAGGTCATGTGAATACCAGGCATGTCCCTGTTCTGCGGCGGCGTACCCAAGTGGCTAAGGGAGAGGTCTGCAAAACCTTTATGCGCCGGTTCGAATCCGGCCGCCGCCTCCAACACAATGATCACTCGCCTATGATCTTGACGAGCACCCTCTTTCTCCGCCTGCCGTCGAACTCACCGTAGAATATCTGCTCCCACGGGCCGAGGTCGAGTGCTCCGTCGGTCACGGCAACCACGACCTCCCTGCCCATTATCTGCCGCTTCATGTGGGCATCGGCATTGTCTTCACCGACATTGTGACGATACTGTGACACGGGCTCATGCGGAGCGAGCTTCTCGAGCCAGACGTCATAGTCGTGATGGAGTCCGGGCTCGTCGTCATTGATGAAGACAGAGGCCGTTATGTGCATGGCATTCACCAGTACAAGCCCTTCCTTGATACCGCTCTCTCCTAAGCAGGCCACGACATCGGGGGTAATGTTTATGAAGGCCCTCCGGGTGGGCACTTCGAACCACAGCTCCTTGCGATAGCTCTTCATATGCCCTCCTTGTACTCGTCTGTTCTCACAGGCCGCCGAAAGTCTGCCAGTTGCATGCAGGACGGTCCCTCATGTAACCCTCCAGCCAGTCATATTGGGGGTGCTGCCGCAAAAAGGCCTTGGCGTCGAAAGGCATGCCGCAGGCGTGCCCCCAGCGGGCCTGAAAACTCATGTTTCCCGCCATGGTGGAATCGACGACCTTGCCGTCACCAGCCCCCCACGGATAATAAGGCCCCTGACCGGCATGACTGCCGTATCTTGCATCGTCGAGTTCGAGGTGTCCGCATATCGTCCGGCTGCAAGGATTATCCTGCTTCCGGAGATAGACGTCTCCGTGGTCTGCTATGATCTCCTTGGCCTGCTCGATATCGACGACCCGACCTTCGAGCAGCTCCTTGAACCGCAGGCGGCGGGCACCGTTGTAACGGATGTCGGAATAGCTGTCGCCGCTGCACTCCTGGTTGCGGATCCTCAGGTCGGAAGCCACGTTGTAACCGCTGAAATAGCCGTCGTCCTTCTTTTCGTACCCGAGGTACCTCAAGCCCATCTCGATCCTCGCTATCTCTCCAGTTCTTATATCACCTACGAGCCAGCTGCCGGCGTAACCACCGTTGTTGTTTCTCCACATCCTGTTCTTCCAGTCATCGATGCTCCTGGCATATTGAGATGCCTTGCGCGAGCGGTAAAACTCCGGCGCCCTGTTGTCGTCGAACCCTGAAAATCCGGAGATGGTGGTTTCGGCCACCACCAGTCCCGCCCCGGTTATCCACCAGTCTATGGTACTGGCGATATAGCCCGGAGGGGCCTGGAAGATCAGGCGATACCCCTCGGACGGCCGGACGTCCAGAATGATGTTGTAGTGATCCGAGGCTGCATATCTGTCCCAGCAGTTGTGGGCAAGCACGACGTTGCCGTCTGTGGTGGCTCCACCGGTGGCAATGAATGCACTGCAGCGGTGCGCATTCCTGAACCAGTGCGGCTGCGATCCGTTATACAGCGGCCACCAGGAACCGAGGAGATCCTGATATCCGTTCCAGGCCAGAATCTCCTCAAAGCTCGTCATGAAGCGGTTTGCACAGGCACCATCGGCGATGCCCTGAAGCTCCTGTGTGAATTCATCGTCGATATGCCGCGGAAAGAACTCGTTGGCTTTCTCGACGAAGAAGTCCCACTGCATCCCCGTATCCCATTCGGCAAGGAACCTGTTCACCCTTATGGCCTCTTTTATCTGGGAAGCCAGATGATAACCATGCTGAAAGCCGCGCTGGTAAGGTTCTCCCTCGATCCTCAGGTAGATCCAGCCGTCTCTTGCCTCGGGCTCTCCCCCTGTCAGGAGATCTCTGAATACAATACGGTTATCCGTCATGACATCTCCTGCTCTCCTTCAGCTTGCCAGCCTCCCATCGGCGATCTCCTCCAACTGTTTCACTCCGCGGCTCCAGGGAAGAAATCCGATATTGGAGGCCGTGGTATTGAACCTGATCTCGGAAACGTTGTTCCTGATTCCCTGCTCCTGGTAATACTGGTATGCCCTGCCGCCTACGGTATAGCACGGCGCATATCCTGGCTGGGACAGGAACGTGAAACACTCACCATGCAGATACTCTTTACTTATCTGGGTCTTCATAGACGCCCAGTCCAGAAAGGCCGTATATGTCATCTTACCACCATTGACCTTTACATCGCAGAGGGCCCTGACATACCGGATGATCCGCCATATGTATGTTTCGAATCCGGCTCCAAGTACGGCCTGTTCCTGTGCCTCGCGGGTATCACCGTAGAGTTCCAGATAGGCCTGCTGTACAGGATCGAGATTTCTTTTCCCCAGGAGATCTTGAGCTGCCTTCCAATACTGGTATTCACGGAAAAAGGCCATTCCCTCGGTCAACACCTCCAGGATCGGGGTAAACAGGTTCAGCAGCGGCGAACCCGCATGTTGAGCCGCCTTGACAAAGTTGAAACCATGCGACAACTCATGCACTATGATATTGATCATGGTCAGCAGGGAGGCACTCTTGGAAGGGGTGAAATACAGGTTTGCCGAGGGATGATCCGTCAAATAATCAACCGCACGGTCCTCTCCGCCCGTCACCATCGATGCCAGGTACGAAGGCGTCTGCACCAGCGTCACATGGTCAGTGGAGTCGATACGTATGATATAGTCCGTGCCGAATGCATTGCTGACCGATACAACCTTCTCTGCAGCCGTTATCTCGTCTTTCACGGCATAGTATTCGCTTTGAGCCTTCCAGACCTCCTCTATCGAACTTCCCGCGGGTAACCCGAGCTTCTGCGCCATCTCCCCGGCGAGTGAAGACAAGACCGGCATTTCAGCATTCAGCAGGTCGGAGGCCATGTTTTCGATCTCTCCGGCTGTGAGACCGAGATTATACTGATCTTCCAGCAGGCCGGGATACCCCGGAGCAGGTTCCGGGGGCATCTCGTGTTCTGCAAACAGTTTCAGAAGTTCACCCGTATCCTTCGTATCGAGCCCTGGCTCATGGAAGACCTCTCTATAGGTGTTGATGCAGTCCACGACCTCATCACGTAGGACCGGCCGCTGCTTCCATCGTCCGTTCAGCGCCTCGAAACACCCCAGAAGGTACCCGGCTGCATCCAGGCATCCCCTCCTGGTCTCATAAGAGAAGTCCCTGCCCTGCCAGCGCGCGCTTTCGAAACGCAGAAGTTCAATGACCCCGCACAGGTAGTCCTGCAGCCACTCGGGCTCGCCCTGTTCCTTTACAAGGATATAAAAAAAACCGTCTCCTGCTGCAGTGACTCCTGCAGTCGGCCCCGTGTTCTCAAGGGAGCTCCGGAAGAGCGTCAGCAGACGATCGGCGCAAAACTGAAGGTCTTCAGAGGAAAACTTCCCTGAAATATCCCTTCCGACCCTTTCAATGCCGGCATAAGCCGCCTGGAGATTCTCGGGCGTCTGAATAAAAAGCCCGGGAAGGCTGCTTCTGAATCCGGACGTATACCCCTTGACCGGAAACAGCTCCGCCCATAACTCGACGACTTCGTATGCAGCAGAATCCACTCTCCTCTCCTCCTGTCCAGCCCACCCGACGGCCCCCTTATGCCGGTCCGTCATTCAGGTTTTGAGACTCCGCGTGCAGGGTCGGTTCCCTCCGGCCCCAGAAATCCCTGTTGATGCCTCGGGATCTCCGGCAGCGGGGATAAACCGAGGGCCTTTTCCCATTGGTCAATGCTCATGTACATCAAGTCGGAAGGCTGCCTGCCGGGAGGGATCGATCTCCTGGCGAGGGTGACGTAAGGTGCACATGTCAGAGCGCAGCCCACATGATTCTCAGGCACATACAACAACCTGTAACCGGCAAACGTCTCTTTGTACCTTACTCCCTGATCTGCTCCGCAAAGCACCACGCTATTGGTTATCTTTCTCAGCGTGCCGTCCAGAAAACCCGTCACTTCCTCATAATTCATGTCGGCAGGACAGGTGTTGGCGTCTTCAATGAAGAGATTTGCTCCGGAGGTCCGGTCGTCAAGTATGCTCAGAGCAATGGCCGACCAGACCCAGACCGGACCTTTCTTTGTTATGTCCTTGTTTGCGCAGATCACATGTGCTCCGGGCAAGGGATTGAAGCGCCTGTAAGCCTCCGTACCGAAGAGCCTCTGTGTTGCATCGAGCAGGGGATAGACGTTGTATACCGGGATGCTCGATCCATCCGGCAGGGGCTGGTTATAGAGAAGATTCCCCCGAAGGTTATCGGCTGACGCCAGGTCATACCCCCAGACGGCACCGTTGAGACCGCAGAAGGATGAAGCCGTAAGCATGTTGATCTGACCGATGTAGGCATCGTTGGCCTCACAGCGGTCATAGGAGACTATCCCCTCTGTAACTTCATCGAGGTTTTCAACCCTCACCATACCCACCGAGAGCTTGAGGGTGGAGATGTAACCGTTTCCAGAGGCTCCCGGATTCAGGTACCCCATGCAAAAATCGTCTTCACTCCCGACGGCTCCGTTTATCACCGCTGCGGGATCGTATGGATAGTTCGAGTTCACAGTTCCTCCTTCTCTGTCTTACGGTTTCTTATTCAGCCTGAATAAATAATAGTAGAACAGGTTGCCGCCATCGCACATCTTCACCGTGCCGGACAGTTTCAGGAACAGGTGGCATCCCACGTCGTCCAGCATTTGGCATCAGCACTCCCGCGGTTGCAACTGTCCATACAAGGCCGTGCAGTTTGAAATGCAGCCGACATCCTGCCTGCCGCCGGGCAGGACAGAGATCTCCCTTTCCTCAAAATTCGGGGCCTGATGCACTGACAGCAACCTTGAACATCCCTGAAAGGTTGGGAGCCCGGGGGATCTTCCCGGGACTGTCCGAATCGATGATTCCAGACCGGTCGCCGTCGGTCTGCCCGGTCCTTACCTGACTGCCATGTGACATAACGAGCAGTCTCATGTTGCGGCGACACATGAGCCCATGTGCACCCTCGCCCGGTTCCAGTTCGTTCTCCACCGTCTCTCGATTGACCGTAACCCGACCAGACTACCTTGACCCAGGATTCAGACCCCCTCTCTGCAGCCCCGGACGTCCATTGCGGACCGTGCACCGTTCCCGTCTATGTTTCACCTTCGCCTATCGGCTCGGAGCTGGTTCCCAGGAACGCCCTGCCGGCAGTAAAGTAGATATAGACGGGTTTCTCGTTCCTCAGCACATCGATTACGTTCTCGAACATTGCGGAAGGCAAATGCATCATGATTATTCCGCCGCTCTCATAGTCGTCCTCAAAGAACTGTCCCGGATCATTGAACCTGATCCAGGCCACAACCTTTCCGTTCGTGTCCTTCAACTGAATCTGGGCACGGTTGGTCTGGTACCCGGAAGGACTGCCGTAGAACAGAACACTGTAGCTGCCGATTGTGTGTGCCATGATAGCTCCTCCTTTATTTGGATTCTCCGGTCGATTCCGGTACAAAAAAACCCTCTGTCGGCGCTGCTCACCTCCCGCCCCCTCACAGAGACGCCCAGCGCATCTCCCGCCTCTACACAGACTCGATTACAACGACCATCCCTAAACATTATACTGAAGCGGAACGAATATTGATGGTAAAAATACCTTTACAATTAGGACTGTCTCCGTGAAGCGCAAAAACACGACGCATCTGTGACGTTCCTGGGGACGTGAACCCGGATATCTCTCGGCGCTTTTTTCTCGGTCTCTCCGAATACGCGGCAATCAAACAAGAAAGTATCATCTTTGATCAGCTACAATATAACGGTGAAATCGTACAAACAGGATTGAGGCGGGGGATGATCTTCAGCGGAGTGCCTGCACAGATTGTATTGGCCTTTTTAGTGGATTCGCTCATTGGGGACCCCAAGTGGATTCCACACCCCATAAGGTGTATCGGCGAGTACATATCCTGGCTTGAGGACCGGGCGAGAAGGGTTTGCCACAGTCCTGCGGCTGAAAAGGTATCGGGAGGCGTGGTTGTTGCGGCTGTTGTGGGGTCAACCTATCTTGTAACTTATCTCTTTACTGAAACAGTATCCTCTGTATTCAGGAACGTCTCGATATTAAATATTGTCTCAGCAAATGATACAGTCATTGCTATAGCCGGGTCCCTGACCATTGCACTCAGGGGGCTGAGGGAGTCTGCCGGAAACGTGCTTTCCGAGCTCAAACGGTCTGATCTTGACTCTGCAAGGGAACGGCTTGGACATATCGTCGGCAGGGATACGGAAGGGCTGGGCGAGGAGGGGATTTTGAGGGCAACGGTGGAGACACTTGCGGAAAACCTCTCGGACGGCGTGATCGCACCGATGTTCTACTTTGCAATAGGAGGGTTGCCGCTTGCCATGGCATACAAGGCGGTGAACACCCTGGACTCCATGCTCGGCTACAGGAACGAAAGATACATGAATTTCGGATATGCGGCTGCAAGACTTGACGATATGGTCAACTACATTCCTGCAAGGCTCACGGCCTGGACCATAGTATCCTCTGCAGCAGTGCTGTCACTCGTCGTGCGCAGGGTAAACCCCCTGAAGGCGGCACGGATCATGCTGCGCGATGGAAGAAAACACTCGAGCCCGAACGCGGGTCTGCCAGAGGCTGCCATGGCCGGAGCACTCGGCATCAGGCTCGGCGGACCTTCTTCTTACGGAGGAGTAGTACATGACAAACCGTTCATCGGAGAAGGCGGACGTGAGATCGAACCTGCAGACGGAGCCATCGCAGACAGGATTACAGGGGTTGCAGGAGGCATGGGTATGATCTTGTGTGTGGCGCTTTCCGCTTCGATACACAGGGTTCTGATCATGTGATGCCCGATGGTATCTTCTTTGGACATCCCCGAAGTGCTTTCCGGCTTGCAGGACCCTCAACCAATGCGCTTCATTCGCACAGGGTGTCCGGCGGGTAGCGCCAGAAGCGGCAGATGGATGCCGGAAGGACTTCATCACTGAAGCAGGGAAGGCAACCCCGAGGCAAGAATACATGTGGCGGTTTCATCCGTTCGTCTGCGAAGAACGCTGAATCCGCCCCCCTGTTGCTCGCTCAGCTTCTTCCCTCTGTCTTGTGACGTCCGGTCTTCCACGGCCTTGAAGCAATGATGAATGCGGCTATGAGTGTCAAGAGTATCCAGTCCCTGCCGATCAGGATGAGGGAAGTCCAGGAGTATCCACCGTAGGGCTTCCTGAGTTCGCTGTAGAGGTCTCCGACGAGAATTATACCGAGCACAAGCGGCACGAAGTACTTGATTATGATATCCCACCAGAAGCCGAGCTTTATGGTGGAGATCCTGTTGACATGCTGCCTCAGGACCTTTATCCTGAAGAACCATCCAACCAGTATGCATTCGAATATGCCAACGACGACCAGTCCGTAGTGGGTCAGAAAGTGGTCCACTATGTCGAGCCACAGGAGCCCCGCCTGGGTGGTAAACATGACCGAGCCGCAGAATCCCATGATGGAGACAACGGTTATCAGGCGCTTCCGACTGATCCCGAACTTGTCGACCATTGCAGACGTGAACGCCTCGACGATGGATATGGAGGACGACAGGCCGGCGACCACGAGGCACAGGAAGAAGATGGCCCCGAATATGTTGCCTCCCGGCATGAGGCTGACCGCCTTTGGGTATGCAACAAAGGCGAGTCCTATGCTTTGAGAGACGACGGCCGAGAGTGGCTCGCCCTGCGAGGCGGACATGAATCCGAGCACGGAGAAGACGGCGAATCCGGCGAACAGGGAGTATCCGCTGTTGATAAAGGCCGTCAGCAACGCCCCTTTCGTTATGTTCGCCTTCTCCGGGAGATAGCTCGCATAGGCTATCATGATCCCGAACCCGAGGCTCAGGGTGAAAAATATCTGGCTGTAGGCATCTATCCACACCTTCGGATCCGAGAGCCTGGAGAAGTCCGGGGTCAGATACGCTCGGACGCCTGACATCGCTCCCTCGAGCGTCAGGGACCAGAAGACGAGCACGGTGGTCAGGACGAAGAGGAGGGGCATGAATATCTTGTTGGCAAGCTCGATCCCACGCTGCACGCCCCTGTGAACGATGTACCAGTTTATGAACCAGATTACGAGGAGCGCAAAAAATATGGGGGTCCTTATCTGTCCTATCTCTGCCGGAGAGTCACTGACCGCCAGGAACTTCTCGAAGAAGAAAGTGTTGGGGTCGCTACCCCAGCCGAGGTTGAAGGACAGGAGGAAGAAGTTGAGACACCATGCAACGATCACCATGTAGTAGAGCACTATGCCGAACATCACAAAAGTCACGGCCCACCACCCGAGCCACTCCCAGTTCTTCCTGATCTTGGCATAGGCGAGCGGGGCAGACCCGATACGCTCGTGACCGACGGCAAACTCGAGTATCAACAACGGTATCCCCGCGGTCAGAAGGGCGGTGAAGTAGGGAATGAGGAAGGCTCCACCTCCATAATTGTATGCCATATAGCTGAAGCGCCAGATGTTACCGAGCCCGATAGCGGAACCCACGGCAGCAAGCAAGAAACCGATCTGACTCTTCCACTGCTCCCTCTTCATCCATCCCCTTTCAACTCGTCTATCCTTCTCAGGATCTCCTCTGCGATCTCCGCGGGGGAGAGGGCATCGGTCTCGACCACGATATCCGCGTTCTCATAGAAAGGCCGCCTGTAGGCGAGCAAGTCCCTTATCTTTTTCAGTGGATCATCCACGTTCAGGAGCGGCCGCTCGTCCGAGGTGCTCGTGCGTTTGTGAATGGTCTCGGGGGCCGCCTTGAGACAGACGATGATCCCGTTTTTCCTCAGGGCCGTCATGTTCTCGTCTCTCAGCACAACGCCTCCCCCGGTAGAGATAACAAGGTTGTCCTGCCCCGAAAACCTCTTCACCATATCAGTCTCCCTGTCACGGAAATAAGGCTCGCCGAAGCGGCTGAAGATCTCGTTTATGGTCAAGCCTTCGGCCTTTTCTATCTCCTCGTCGAGTTCGACGAGCCGCCTGCCGAGCCTCCGCGCCAGCTCCTGTCCCACCGCGGTCTTGCCCGTCCCCATGAATCCCGTAAGCACTATATTCTTCTTGAATCCGTGCATCTTCAGTTCCTCGAAAACCTGAAATCCATGGCCGCCTCGAACACTGAACCGGCCCCACCGGCAACCATCATGTCACCCGGCCTCTCTCACGGCTGCCACCCGTACGGTTTGGCGAAACCGTGACCCGGTGCAAGATTATATCGGATTCGCGGAGAAACTGTCTACATATTCTCCAGGTAGCCCTCGTAGTTTCTCCTCGTCTCTTCCATGCTGTCCCCACCGAACTTCTCAAGAAATGCGTCGGCGATCACCAGAGACATGACGGCCTCTCCAATGACCGAGGCGGCAGGAACCGCACAGACGTCGGACCTTTCGTAGGCGGCCTCGAAGGGTTCACCCGAGACCGTGTCCACGGACCTGAGGGGCTTGCGCTGAGTCGGGATCGGCTTCATGGCCGCCCTGACCACCACGGGCATCCCGTTTGTCATGCCCCCCTCTATACCGCCGGCATGATTGGTCTTTCTGAGTACCGAGCCGGTACGGCTCGATCCCGGTGCAGGAAAGATCTCGTCCATGACTTCCGAACCGGGCTTGTCTGCAAGCCCGAACCCGTCACCTATCTCAACCCCCTTTATGGCCTGAATCCCCATGAAGGCATGTGCAAGGCGGCTGTCGAGCCTCCTGTCCCACTGGATATGGCTGCCGAGCCCGACGGGCAGGCCCTCTGCATAGACTATGAACGTACCCCCGAGAGAATAGCCTTCCGTCATCGCCTTCTCGATAGCCTCCCGCATTCTCGCTGCCGCGACATCGTCAGGACAGCGCACATCCGAGGCTTCCGCATCTGAAGAGAGTCTCTTCAGGTCCTCTGCCATCAGAGCGGAAGGCTCTATCCTCATCGCCGCCCCTCCGATGGCCGTGACGAACCCGCCGACGGTAATGCCGAGCTCCTCGAGAAACCGTCTGGCAACAGACCCCACAGCCACGCGCATGGCGGTCTCTCGCGCGGAGGACCTCTCGAGGATGTTCCTTATGTCATCCTGCCGGTACTTCTTCGCACCCGGCAGGTCGGCATGTCCCGGCCTCGGCCTTGTAACGGGAGGTACTGCGCCCTTGTCTTCCGACAGGGCGGACATGCCGGACTGCCAGTTCTCCCAGTCGCGATTCTCGATGTAGAGTGCAATCGGTGAACCGATCGTAAGGCCCCATCGTATTCCGGAAACGAACTCGACCCTGTCCGACTCGATCTTCATCCTTCCGCCGCGTCCGAAGCCAGACTGTCTCCTGCTGAGCTGACGGTCCACATACTCGGGCGTGAGCGGCAGGTTCGCCGGAATCCCCTCTATGATACCGGAGAGCCCCCTTCCATGGGATTCTCCCGCTGTAAGATAACGCAACCTGAACATCTGCAAGCTCCTTTCATCCCGATCAACACGTCCCTCGGCCAGTTACAAGGTGCGACAGCTCATCCTTTTGACCCGTTTTATACAAGGCGGCTGCCGGTTATTCGGTTACGGAGGGATAGGCTTCAGGGAGATGTATGATCCTCTGCCCGTTCGTTCACGGCGAATCTCTTCCGTCGTCGGGAAGCCGTTCAGCGGCTGCTCTAAAAATGCAAACTCCTAATCCTTGTACGTCTTTGCAAGCATGAAGACAACGATTCCCATGCCTATGAATACCATCATCAGAAAGGCGGAAAAGTTTTTACGAAACTCGAGTTCTCTGAAGGTCTTGTCTATCTTGTCCTCAATCAGTCCGAGCTTCTTTGCAAACTTGTCGGTGCTCTTCTTGACAAGCCCGACATTGACGGTGTGAAAGAGTGTCCGGTACTCGGCGTGAGTACGGAAAAGACTCTTGTCTTCTTCATCGGTGAAGACGCCTTCCCGCTTCAGGCGTTTGAGGTTGTTGTCGATGTCGCGTATCTTCTTCTCGGTCAGAAACAGTGCCTGTTTCATGATCTTGGCCCTCTCATAGGAGTGACACCTGGAACAACGCGCCTCGTTTATGATCTTGATACTGGCCTTCTGAATATCGTGTGAGCCGTGACAGGTTACACAGTTCGGCCCGGTCTTTGAAGCCTTGAGGGCCTTGCCGTGTCCGCTTTCGAGATAGTTCTTGAGTATGCCGATATGGCACTTACCGCACATCTCAGGGACCTCGCTGTACTCCGGCGTGCCTACAAAGCCCCTTTCCGGAGACATCGACATCTCTGCATCTTCGGGGTCCCCGCCGTGACAGTCCTCGCACGAGACGTTGTTGTGATAATGCCAGCTCTTTTTCCACTCCTGAGGAATGTCACGGATTTCCGGTTTTATGATGTCGGAGGCGTGGCAGCTGATACATACGCTCTCCTCCACCTGGCCCCCGGCCCATGGCTTGGTCAGAAACTCCTTGCCGAATATATCCCTGTAGCTTGCGTCAGCAGTCGATGCGCCTGCCGAGACAGCTGCCAAAAGCAAAAATACCGATATGACGACTCTCATGAAGACCTCCCCCAGATGGTTAAGACGACCCACAGGAGCAGCGATGCCATGAACGTGGCGAGAAGAAGGGGTCTCTTCAGGATGTTCCGTTCCGGCTTGGTGTCAAAGAACGGCCACAGGATGAACATACCGACGAGGAACAGTTGTATGCTTATCCCCAGAAACTTGTTCGGGATCAGTTTCAGCATCTGGTAAGGGGCAAGAAAGTACCATTGCGGTTTTATGTAAGCAGGAGTCTTGAGAGGATCTGCCGGGATGTTCGCCCCCTCCGGAAGAAACAGGGTCGGAACGAACGTTATAATGAAGAACATTATCACGAGATATATCAACACCATGTAGAGTTCCTTGAGGACGAAATACGGATAGAAGGAGTACCCGTCCGGATAGCTCACGTGCCGGTACTCGTTCCACGGTTCGGCCTTCTCCGCCTGCTCGCCGAAGGGTGGAGACGAGAGGCCTATCCGTCTTATCAGGAATATGTGCACGACCATGAGCAGGACGAGTATCGGTGGAAGGAGCGCAACGTGCAGTGCAAAGAAACGGTTCAGCGTGACACCCGAGACGAACTCCCCGCCTCTCAGCACATTGGCAATGTAGTCACCGACATAGGGGAATGTCGTGGGCATGGCGGTGACCACTGTTGTAGTCCAGTAGCTCAACTGGCTCCAGGGCAGCAGATAGCCGCTGAGACTGAAGGTCAGAACCACCAGCAGCATCAGCCAGCCCGCAACCCATGTAAGCTCTCTCGGCTTCTTGTAACTGCCCATGAAGAACACCGAGAGCATGTGCAGGAAGACCACTGCAACTATGAGATTTCCTCCAACAACGTGCATGAGCCTGAACAGCCATCCATACGGGACCGAGGTCATTATCTGCTGGACGCTTCTGAATGCGTGGTCGGAATGCGGCACATAGTAGATAAGGAGGAAGAACCCGGTAACGGCCTGGATAATGAAGGCGGCTAGCGCAACTCCCCCGAGGGTGTAGAAGATGTTGGTGTTTCTCGGGACACTGTACCTCTTCAGCTTTGTTCTGATCAGGTCCTCGAGACCTATCCTTGTTTCAAGACCGTTCCTTATCCTTTGCCACATAAAGACTCCGCGTTGAAAAAAGTTTTTAATCCGCGCCGTAACCGGCACAGCATGTTTATGAGCATATCCTGGCTTTTAACCCACTATGATGGATTCTCCCTCCACACGCAGCGGGAACTCCGCAAGGGGTTTCGGGGGCGGACCGGAAAGGACCTTTCCATCGAGATTGAACTCCCCGGCATGGCACGGACAGATCAGACTGCCCTTCTCCTTGTTGAACTCGACAAGACATCCCAGATGTGTGCATACCTTCGAGAGGGCGATGTAGCCCTTTCCAGGCCGGTTGATGATGATCGCCGGGGTATTGTTGAAGACTATCTCCTTGGACTCACCCGCCGGTATCTCGTCCTTTCTGAGGCTGAGCCGCTCTGCTTCGGCCTTCTTGCCAGGCGGTGCTATGAACCTGACCAGCGGATATGCGAAGGATACCACTGTTGTGGACCCGAGCACGGCCAGCAATGATTTCAAAAACTTGCGTCTCTTCATCAGTAATGCACCCCCAAACGATCGGGTATGTCTGTCACGAACTCAGACACTTAAAAAATGATATAGCAATGAAACGCCGGTTGTCAACAACAAAACGCATCATTCCTTGCCTGGTTTCGACAGGAACCTGAGCTCGCCGGTGTAGATAGGCACGGCAAACTTCAGAAGCAGCGTGTACAGCATGGCACCGGCCGCCCACACGCCCAAGGTTATGCTCTTCTCGGTCCATGTAGGTGAATACTCGTAAATCTCTCCGAGCACGCCGGGTACGAAGCCGGGGATTACCAGTCCCATTCCTTTCTCTATGTATACACCCACGATCACCAGAACACAGGCAAGGTTCAGTGTGAGGAAGTTCTCTCTGGCCTTCGGACTCAAGAAGATCAGAAACGCCGTTATATTGAACAGCAAGGCGGCCCACATCCACGGCACGAGCGTCGTCTTGCCGTGAAGACCGAAATAGAGGTATTCCATCGGGGCAAGATGTATGCTTCCCGAATAGAACTCCTTGAAGAATTCCGCGCCGAACAGAAACAGGTTGAGCCCGATTGCATACGCTATCAACTCCGCGATCTTGAACAACGCCCTGTTGTCTATCTCTATCTTTGAGACCTTCCTGACGATCTGGAAAATGATTATCATCAGAGCCGGCCCGGAACAGAGAGCCGAAGCAATGAACCTCGGCGCCAGTATCGATGCGTTCCAGAAAGGTCTGGCCGAGAGGCCGTTGTAAAGAAAGGCCGTAACCGTGTGGATACTGATCGCCCACGGAATCGATATCAGGATCAAAGGCTTGATCACCTGAATGCTGTATTCCTTGCTGTGCGACATCTTGTACAGGACGTAGAACGAGATGAGGAAGTTTATTGCGAGATAACCGTTCAGCACCACGACATCCCATGCAAGCAGCGACGAAGGGAAGTTCATGGTCCCCACAAGGGGCATGAGGTGCCAGACCCTCTCAGGCCTCCCCATGTCCACCATGATGAAGAGGATGCACATGGTGATGGCCGTGACGGCAAGCAGCTCGCCGAACAGGACGATCTCCTTGATGGGCTTGAAGTTGTACACGTATGCAGGCACCACGAGAAGGACTGCCGCCGCTGCGACTCCGACGAGGAACGTGAAGTTCGATATATAGAAGCCCCAGGAGACCTGGTCCCTCATGGCGGTCAGGATCAACCCGGTATGGAGCTGCCTGATATAGGATATAACTCCCACCACAATGAAAAAAGACAGGAAAGCAAGCCAGCTGTAGTACCACTTGTCCCCTTTTGCAATATGTTTCAAGGCCGTGAAAAAGTTTCTTACCAAAGCATACATGGCAACCCTTCCTCCTCAGATATATTATGTCGCAAAGAAATAGTAAAATTTAGGGTATGTATTCAGGTCCTCCTTGAGCCGGAACACCCTCTTGTTCTCGATGCAGTATCTTATCTCGCTCTTGGGATCGAGGAGGTTTCCGAACTTCCTCGCTCCGACCGGACATATCTCGACACACGCAGGATATCTCCCGGCCCTCGTCCTCTGAACGCAGAAGATGCACTTCTCCACCACACCTGCGTATCTCGGCCTGTTGCCGAGATAGTGCGACTCGGGATTGAGCTCCTCCTTCCTGATCCTCGGCTTTGCAAGATTGAAGCGCCTTGCACCGTACGGACAGGACGCCATGCAGTAGCGGCATCCGATACACCAGTTGTAGTCTATGACCACGATGCCGTCGGGCTCCTTCCACGTCGCCTGCGTGGGACAGACCCTGACGCATGGCGGATTCTCACACTGCTGGCACTGGACCGGCATGTAGAAGTATCCCTCTTCGGGAACCGCTTCGGGATAATAGTACTTCTCGGACTCCTCGAGGTCGATCCACTTCTCTCCCTTCTTGAAGCGCAAGACCGTTATCCAGTGTATCTGGGGGTCTCTCGACTGATTGTTCTCTCTGACGCACGCATAAACGCATCTCCTGCAACCGATACACCTCGAGAGATCAAGCCCGTAGCCGAAAAGGGTCCCGGGCATGGCCTTCGTGGTCTTGATGTTGAAGTTGACGTCATACTCCTCCGCGTACTCCTTTTCCAGACGCTTTATGACGGCACGGAGCTCGTCTTCGTTCATCTCCCTGAAGTGCTTCTGCAGGTACGCCTCCCAAAAAGAGGCATCCGCCTGACCTAAGGGAATCGCAGTAGATGCAAGCCCGAGGGCCGCACCCTTCAGAAAACCCCTACGGCTGATCGACTTGGATAAATTATGTCCTTTAATTTCCTTCGGCATTTTTACTCCTCGAATCTGTTTTTAATGGAAAAATCTTGTTCAGCGGATTTGAAGGTATCTCATCCGGCGACAACTTTCTGTACTTGATGTCTCCGGGCTTTATGGGCGGAGGAAGCGGCTTGAGAGGCTTGAATCGCGGAGCATGAGGATTGTGACAGTGGACGCAGAGGCGGTACTCCTTCTTGCCGTTCCACATGCCGGTCCTCTTGCCGTGCACGCCGGCCTTCCAGTCACGGAAGATCGTCCCGTGGCACTGCCCGCACAGATAGTACGACTCCTCAAACGTGATGAGTCTTCCGCTGGCAAGCCTCAACCTGTCCCTGTCGTCCGGGTTGTGACAGTCGAGACACCACCTCTGCTTCTCTGCATGCTTGAACATATTCTGTATGTTCGTATGGTAGTACAGTTTTCTGCGCTTCTTGTTCACAACCATGTCGGCATGGCACTGAGAGCATGGGAAGATACCCTCGGAGAAAGGCGGGGGAGGAACGAAAAACTCCGGAATACCGTCATCCCCGCTGTTGGCGCCATTGACCTCGACGCCGTTGCTGCCGGCTGCAGCAACCGCTGGATGCATGAAGGAAACCAGCACCGCAACAATGAAGACGAATACTGCAAGCGATCCTTTCTGTTTGATCAACATGTCCGACAAACCGCTCCTTTCCTGCTTTATATATTCAATATTATTGCTTGTCGATTTACGGTCATTGCCGCCGTCATTACGGTTACATGAATTCATGCTTTTTTCTCCTTGAAATTTTTGTGCACATCTCAATACACCTGATTGCGTATCCTGCACGATATTGCCAGTGGGCATTATACTATACTCAAAAAAATTTTTGCAATGTTTTTTTTATCACCGCCGGAGAGACGATAATGGGCTTGAATTCTTGCTTTTGATTTTCTGACGGGGACGGAACGTACTGTTTATATTTACTTTTTTTACTGCGGAACCCGTTCGGGCTTTCGCCCGTTACGGATCAAAAAAATTGCAGGCGTCAATTTTTTGATTTTCCGTCGGGTTGTTTCTTGCCTTCGGGAAACAGAATCACTATGCTTATTCTTCGGTTCTTGGGGTCACGCGGACTGTCGGTGAAGAGCGGATCCTTGTCCGCGTAACCCACGACACGGACTATCCTGTCAGGAGATATGCCGAGCCGTTCCAGATGCCGCCTTGCGGCGTTCGCCCTGTCGGCGGAGAGTTCCCAGTTGGTATAGTCGCTGCTTGACGAGTAAGAAGATGAATCCGTATGCCCCTCTATGAACAGCTTGTTGTTTATGTCGCCTATGTTGTCTGCAAGCACCCCCAATATCTCCTTCGCCTTCGGGGTGAGTTTCGCACTGCCGATCGGAAACATCGAACTGCCGTTCTTGTCTATGATCTCTATCTTGACCCCCTCCTTGACCACCTTCACGAGGATCTGGTCCTGGATATCACCCAGCATGGTCTCCACGGCCTCTCTTATGGCCTCCTTCAGCGTCTCCGGGGTCATCGTGCTGGACCCGAAGGTCCCGTAATAGTCCGCAAAGGCCTTGTCTGCGGTCGCGCCCGACTCACTGAACATCTCGCTGGACTTATCCATGAAGGATGTTCCCCCCTTCTCGAATATGCTGAAGTACTTGAAGTACGCGGCGACCCTCGCCCGCTTCTCCGGGGAAACCATGGTGACGAGCCAGAGGAGGAGGAAGAAGGCCATCATTGCAGTCACGAAGTCGGCATACGCCACCTTCCAGCTTCCCCCGTGATGGCCGCCGCCTTCGACCTTCTTCACCTTCTTTATGATTATCTTGGAATCCTTCATCTTCCGCTCCCTGGAAACGCGCTCAGCTCTTCCTCACAGCCTCCTCGAGTTCATTGAAAGACGGCCTGTCGGAGGTGGGAATGGCCCTCCGTCCGAACTCCACCGCCATCTGAGGGGCGGCTCCCCCGACAAAGGAGACGAGTGCCACCCTTATGACATGAAAACTGACGCCATCCTCCTTGACCTTGGACTCGATATTGGTGGCGATGGGTCCGACAAAGCCGTAACACATTAGGACGCCGAGGAACGTACCCACCAGCGCCGCTCCTATGCTTTCTCCGAGAACCTCGGGCGGTTCGCTTATCTTTCCCATGGTGAGCACCACACCGAGCACGGCTGCGACTATGCCGAGCCCCGGGAGAGCATCCGCCACTCTGGCGATGTTATGTGCCGGAGTCAGGGCCTCATGGTGGTGGGTCTCCGTCTCGAGCTCCATCAGGGCATCCAGCTCGTGAGGGGGGACGTTCGTGGATATGATAACCTTGAGGTTGTCGCAGAGGAAACCGACTGCGTGATGATTGGACATGACGGCCTTGTACTTCGAGAAGAGGGGGCTCTTCTTGGGATTTTCGATATCCCCCTCTATAGATATGAGCCCTTCCTTCCTGATCTTGGAAAAAATGTTGTACAGCAGGCCCATCAGTTCGAGGTAGCCCGACTTGCCCATCCCGCCCGATGAAAAGAGTTTTCCCAGGCTCTTCAGTATCATTGACAATGCCTTCGGAGGAGCGGCTATTATGAGGGACCCCATAGCCGCACCGAAAATGATGACGAGCTCGGCCGGCTGAAACAAGACGCTGAGGTTGCCGTGCTCCATCAGGTAACCGCCTACCACGGCACCCAGGACGACCAATATTCCGATTATTACAAACATGGGCTCTTCTTATTTATCGGCTCAAACAACCAAAACTTTAGAAGCTCACCGTCTGCTTTATACGCGTGAAATGCGTTAAAATAGGACTCGGTGGACAGGCAAACCATCATATGCATAGGAGGAGCGTACAGCGGATGCGGCAAGACCTCCGTCGCCGAAAACCTCTTGAGGCTGCTCGGCGGCTCGTGGTGCGCGATAAAGTACACCCGGACGGCCTTCTACACATCAGTGAGCCAGAACCCGGCTGGAGTGGAACAGAAGGACACTTCACGGCTCAGCCGTGCCGGAGCGGCAGAGGTGCTCTGGGTCCAGGCCCCGGAGTCCGGCCTTGAGGAGTCCATCGGCATGGCCGTCGGCATGCTCGCACACTGCAAGGGAATCGTGGTCGAGGGAAACGCTCCGATTGAGTTTTTGTCGCCCGATGTAGTAATATTTGTCTTTGGAAAGGACACTGGAAGGCTGAAGCCCTCTGCTCAGAGGATTCTCAACAAGGCCGATATAGTAATCTACCACGATGACGTTCCCGACTCAGACCCCCTGACACACGGGCAGACAGGAGAGGGCAGGAGAGGAATCGTCCGCCTGAGCACAAAGGACAGGGCTTGCTTCCGCAAACTCAGAGACATCGTCATGGAGAAGATCGAAAAAACTGGCACGGGGACCCCTCCAGCGGGCCTGACGGAAGATGCAGCCGGCCCCGGAGCCGCGTCTTCCACGGAGGCCGCTTCAGACCTGCTCCTCAGGCACGCGAAGGAAAGGCGTATACCGTGCAGGACTGCGAGAAGCATTGCCGAGCAGGCAGGATTGTCCTATCTCGAGGTCGGCAAGCTGGCAGACAAGCTCGACATAAAGATCACAAGTTGTGAGCTCGGTTGTTTCTGATGGTTATTCTCTTTGAACTTGCCTTGACTTTTTACTTTGCCGCAACCATTGTAGGCGTTGTGGAACTATTCAGGGGAAGCAGGGCCACTACGAGGATAATGCTTGTACTCGCAGCCGTCGGCTTCACCATCCATACCGTCAATATCGCACTGAGCCTTCTGTCCGGACACATACCGGTCACAAACATGCACGAGGCCACATCCTTCTTCTCGTGGTGCATAGTCCTCCTCTTCTTCTACATCGAGCACAGATACAAGATGGGACTGCTCGGCTCTTTCATAATGCCGGTCGTGTTCATACTCATGCTTTCCTCCTCCATACTGCCGCGCGAGATAAAGCCCGTAAGCCCTATGCTCCAGAGCTACTGGCTCGGCATACACACGGCACTCGCCTTCCTGGGAGATGCAGCGTTCGCGCTGGCCGCAGGCATAGGAGTCATGTATCTCGTCCAGGAGCGTTTCGTCAAGACAAAACGACTCGGCAGCCTCTTTCACAGGCTGCCGAGTCTCCAGATACTCGACGAGGTGAGCTACAAGCTGATAACGCTGGGCTTTCCCCTACTGACGCTTGCGATAATCACCGGCGCCCTCTGGGCGGAAAGTGCGTGGGGAAGCTACTGGCGGTGGGACCCGAAAGAGGTCTGGTCGCTGATCACATGGTTCATATACGCCCTCGTCCTCCATGTGCGGCTGACGGCCGGCTGGAGGGGCAGAAGGGCAGCCATACTGTCGATCATCGGATTTTCCGTGGTGATGTTCACATTCTTTGGAGTAAACCTGCTCCTGAAGGGAGTTCACACTTTCGTCAGATGAGGGTATTGGTAACAGGACTCAATCACAAGACGGCACCGGTTGAGGTGAGGGAACGGCTCGCCTTTGACGGCCCCAGGCTCGAGGAAGGACTGAGCGGATTCCTGCAGATACCGCATGTAAGGGGGGCCCTGATACTCTCCACCTGCAACAGGGTGGAAATATACGCCCATGTCGGTGATCCGGACAAGGCTGCGGCTTCAATCAAGGACTTCCTCTCCGAGTTTCACTCCATCGATCCCGGGGCGCTCGAGGGCTCCCTGTACTTCTACACCGACAGGGATGCAATAAGGCATATTTTCAGGGTTGCATCGAGCCTGGATTCGATGGTCGTCGGAGAGCCCCAAATACTGGGACAGCTGAAGGACGCGTTCGAGTTCGCCCTGTCAAAGGGGGCGACGGGAATCCTTCTCAACAGGCTCCTCAAGAAGGCCATAAGTGTCGCAAAACGGGTGCGGACCGAGACGAGGATCGCCGAGAACGCGGTATCCATCAGCTATGCGGCGGTTGAGCTCACAAAAAAGATATTTTCAGACCTCGAAGACAAGAGGTTCATGCTGCTCGGTGCCGGAGAGATGGCCGAGCTGGCGGTCAGACACCTCATAAAGAACGGGGTCAAGGACGTGTCCGTGGTGAACAGGACTTATGAGCGGGGGGTCGAACTCGCAAAAGAGTTTTGCGGCAGGGCCGTGAGGTTCGAGGATTTCATCAAGGAACTCGTCAATACCGACATCATCATCTGTTCAACAGGCGCCCCCTCGTACATCCTGCACAAGTCGGACATGCAGATGATAATGAAAGGCAGAAAGAACAGGGCCGTCTTCATAATCGACATATCGGTTCCACGCAACATAGACCCCGAGATCAACCAGATCGACAATGTCTACCTCTACGACGTCGACGACCTTCAGGGGATCGTGGATTCGAACGTCATGGGCAGGAAGAAGGAGGCCGAAAGGGCCGAAGAGATCATAGAGGAGGAGCTCGAGAAGTTCATCAAGTGGCAGACCTCCCTCGATTCGGTACCAACCATAGTGGCGCTCCGCAACAGGGCCGAAGAGATCAAGCAGGCCGAGCTCGAGAGGCTGATGAACAGGCTCGGGAGTGTGGACGAGAGACAGAAAAAGGCTATAGAGTATGCCGTATCCGCAGTGGTCAACAAGCTGATTCATCCCCCCACGGTCGCACTCAAGGAGGACTCCGAGGACAGGGATGTACTGATCGCAACGATACGGAGGCTTTACGGCATAGGGGAGAACAATGGCTCACGATAGGAAAGTGATAATCGGCACCAGGGGCAGCAGGCTGGCACTGTGGCAGGCAGAGTGGGTGAAGTCTGAACTCGAGAGGCTTCATCCGGGACTGAAAGTCGAACTCAACCGGATCAAGACCACGGGAGACAAGATCCTCGACGTGCCGCTTGCAAAGGTCGGGGGCAAGGGACTCTTCGTAAAGGAGATAGAAGAGGCGCTCCTGAGACGGGATGCCGACATAGCCGTCCACAGCATGAAGGACGTCCCTACGGAGTTCCCCGACGGCCTGCACCTTGCCGTCATATGCAGGAGGGAGGACCCGCGGGATGCGTTCATATCGCAGATTCAAGATTCAAGATTCAAGATTCAAAAGTTTGAAGACCTCCCCCGGGGAGCGGTAATCGGAACGAGCAGCCTCAGAAGGGCGTGCCAGCTGCTCAACGTCAGGCCGGACCTGAAGATAAAGCAGCTGCGGGGAAACGTCGACACGCGGCTGAAAAAGCTCGACATGGGAGAGTTCGACGCCGTTGTACTCGCCGCTGCCGGAATCAAGAGGCTCGGCTGGAGCGAGAGGATAACGGAGCTGCTTCCACCGGAAATAAGCCTTCCCGCAATCGGCCAGGGTGCCGTGGGGATAGAGTGCAGGATCGGGGACGAGTTCATAAACGGTCTCATCCGGCCCCTGAACCACGAGGAAACATCCATGTGCGTGAGGGCTGAAAGGGCCTTCCTGAGAAGGCTCGAGGGCGGCTGCCAGGTGCCTATCGGTGCCTATGCACGACTGGTCGACGGCAAGATAGTCATGGACGGCCTGGTGGGAAGCGTTTCAGGCGACAGGATAATAAAGAAACGGCTGGAGGGCGGCAAGGATGACGTCGAGTCGGTCGGCACAAGGCTTGCCGAGGACCTGTTGTCGAGGGGTGCCCTGGAGATACTCGACAGCGTCTATGGAAGAAGTTGAGAGGCCTGTTCGAGTCAGGCGGGTGTAGACCCTTCTGCAGTTACGACGCGGTTAAATTCTTGATTATGATCGAGGAGACAGTGAGATGAAAGATGCGAAAGGTACGGTCTATCTAGTCGGTGCGGGGCCTGGTGATATAGGGTTGTTGACGATAAAGGGACTGAAGTGCCTGCAGAAGGCCGACGTGGTGGTCTACGACTTCCACCTCAACGTGCACATACTGGACTACATAAAACGCGATGCCGAGCTCATTTATGCCGGAAAACGTGGCGGTCGACACGACATGACACAGGAGGAGATAAACGCCGTTCTCGTGAAAAAGGCACTCGAGGGAAAGGATGTCTGCAGGCTGAAGGGCGGTGACCCCTTTGTCTTCGGTCGGGGTGGGGAAGAGGCCGAGGTCCTCACGGAGGCGGGGATAAGGTTCGAGGTCGTCCCCGGTATCAGTTCGGCCATCGCTGCGCCGGCCTATGCGGGGATTCCCCTGACACACAGGGATTACGCATCCTCTTTCGTCGTGGTTCCAGGCAATGAGGCATCGACAAAGAAGGAAAGCAGCATAGACTGGGCCGCGCTTGCAAGAGGCAACGGCACCATTGTCTTTCTCATGGCCATAAAGAACATAGAGGTCGTCTCGCAAAGGCTTATCGACAACGGCAAGGCCCCTGACACACCGGTGGCCGTGATACGCTGGGGCACGAGGGCGGAGCAGAGGACGATCGTCTCGACCGTAAAGGACATACCTGCCGCGATAAAGAACAGCGAGATAAGGCCTCCGGCAGTGGTCGTCGTAGGGGATGTAGTGAAGCTGCGGGACAAACTCGACTGGTTTGAGCGGAAACCGCTCTTCGGCCACAGGGTGTTGGTCACACGCGAACACCCGGGAGGGTTCGAGCCGCTCGAAGAACTCGGAGCCGAGGTGACGGTCTTCCCCACCATCAAGGTGGTACCGCCCGGGTCATGGCAGGAGCTTGACACCGCAATCGGCAGAGTCCGTGACTACGACTGGATCGTCTTCACGAGCGCGACCGGCGTGAGGTTCTTCTTCAGGAGGTTTTTCGACCTCGACAGGGACGTCCGGGACCTCTTCGGAATAAAGATATGCTCCATAGGCCCGAAGACCGCGTCAGAGATAAGGAGATACGGGCTGAAGGTCGATCTTGTCCCCGAAAGTTTCCGCGCCGAGGGTCTCATAAGCGCTTTCGGAGGCCCCCAGGCCTTCAAGGGCCGGAAGATATTGCTGCCGCGTGCAGAGACGGCGCGGGAGGTCTTTCCCGAAACAGTGAGGAGATCCGGCGGTGAAATAGACACACCTGTTGCATACAGGGCGGTAAGACCGGAGAGTCACGGCAAGCGGTTGAAGCGGTTCCTCAGGGAAGGAAGGATCACCATCGCCACATTCACATCGGCAGCAACGTTCACCAATTTCTGTGAAATGATGGGGGATGAAGCAAGAGAGTTGCTGAGCGGGGTAACGATCGCGGCCATAGGGCCGGTCACGGCAAGGGCCGTTGAAGAAGCGGGTCTGCACGTACATATCGTGCCGGAAAGGGCCACCGTGGATGCAATGGTGGAGGCGATCGTAAACTACGGCCTTCAGCGCATCAGCGACATCCGTTGATTCCTGCAGGCCCTGCCGGTTGCCGGCACGGTGACATCAGTCCTCGGACGTCACATCCGAGAACATGAACGGCTTGTGCATTATAACACGGTTTCGTCCGTCCCTCTTCGCCTGATACAGTGCGGCGTCGGCCAGCTGGATCACCTCGTGGATGGACCTGCCGTCAGCCGGGAAGCTCGCGACACCACCGCTTATCGATACAATCCCGAGAGGCTGTTTCTCCCTGTGTGCAAAAGGATGCGATGCGATCATCTCGCGGACCCTTTCGGCATACACGAAGGCCTCCTCCTTGGATATCTCGGGCAGCATCACGATGAACTCCTCACCGCCGTAGCGTGCAACTACCGACGTCTTCCGGGTGAACTTCGCCACGAGTTCACTGAGCTCCTTCAGAAGCTTGTCGCCTTCTGCATGGCCGTTGGTGTCGTTGTAATGCTTGAAGTTGTCGATATCGAACAGGAAGATGGATATGGGGGTGTCTTCCAGGATGGACTTTTCAACAAACTTCTGCACCATGTGGAAGAAGTAACGCCGGTTGTACAGTCCCGTCAACGGATCGACTTCCGCCTTCTTCTTTGCACCGCTCAGGAACTTCTGGTTGAACAGGGCCACACCTGCAATGTCTGCGATCATCTTCAGCAGGCTGCCCTCGTTGCCGCTGGGGTTCCTTATCTCTCCCGCACCGATGACACCCAGAAGGCGGTTGCTGAAATGAATCGGAGCCGCCATGTAGATGTTGGGCTCAGCCTGATCCTTACCCTTCTTGCCGCTGTACCCCTCGTCGCCACGGCCCCTGATCCGGAGCATCCGGTGTTGACCGGCGCGGCCGATCAGCCCCTCACCCAAGGCATACGTGATGTTCTCCTCCACCTTGCCGTCAGGAGAAACCCGCTTCAGAAGCTCGGCCTCCTTGTCGAAGATGTAGAGCTCAACCGTGTCAGTGGCGATGATGTCCCTGACGAGGCGGATAATCGTGGATGCAATCTCGTCAAAGTCGAGTGTGGAGTTCAGGTGCATGACCACCGTGGGAATGTTCAACATAAAGACCAGATAACGGCTGTTGAGTTCATTCAGACGCTGCACCTCGGACTGAAGCTCCCGAATCCGCTGGTCCCTGAGGGAAACCTCCCTCAGCATGCCCATGTCCTCTTTCTTTTCTTCTTGTTCAGGCTGTCTGAAGAGTCCGATGATGTATATGACAACACTGATGACGCCCACAGTGGCCGCCATGAATATCAGTATCTTTGCGATTGACTGCATGTTTTCCATCGTCTGTCCCCACCCTGCCCGCACTCATCAGTGCAGGCCTTCATAATTTTAATATATAATAACATAAACTAAGCAAGTATCATGCCCGTGACGCCCATATTGCTGAAGCGGGGCCTCGCCTGAGGGCACGCGAGGCCCCGGAAAGATTAACAAAAGATAATGTTTCGCCTACAAAAGGCTTAGAAATCAAGTGCAAGTGCACGCCATGCTAACACACTGTATTTATTGTCTTCTTCAGCTGCATGCATGCCGGAACACGCGCCCGGTGACGAAAAACGGCACACTCCTTGAGTAATCGATTTCACAAAATATAACATCCATGCACTACATGCTACGCATCACGATGTACCCACGACATCCTCATCTCGGGACTGCACCGGTTTGTTTTAGTTGCAACAAAATGTGTAAAATAGTAGACCCTTTCCGGCCGTGAGCGGATTTCAGACTGATCAAGCAGGAAAATTTTTCTTCTGAGGAGATCCCGGGAAGTTCCAGAACAGAAATAAGGATATCGAATTGCAACACTCTGTCAGCAAACAGAAAGAGGAGGGTATCACGGAGAGGTCGGCATGGCTGAGAATGTTGTCCGTGGTCGTCCCCCTCTACAACGAGGAGGAGAACATAGGAGAGCTTCACAGAAGGCTGACCGATGTACTATCCTCCATCGGGCTCAACTATGAACTCATATATGTGGACGACGGCAGCACAGACGGCACTCCGGAGCTGCTTGGCGAGCTGTCACGCACGGACGACCGCACGGTTGTACTGATACTCAGGCGCAACTTCGGTCAGACCGCCGCCTTTGCCGCGGGGTTCGACATAGCACGTGGAGACGTCATAATAACCATGGACGGCGACCTCCAGAACGATCCTGCGGACATACCGAAGCTCCTTTCCCGCATAAACGACTTCGACCTTGTCAGCGGCTGGAGGAAAGAGCGGAAGGATCCCTACTTCAGCAGGCGGCTTCCCTCGATGGCGGCAAACTGGCTTATCAGCCGGGTGACGGGGGTCAGGCTGCACGACTACGGCTGCTCCCTGAAGGCCTACAGGCGCGAGGTCGTAAAGAGCCTGAGGCTTTACGGGGAGATGCACAGGTTCATACCTGCGGTGGCAAGCTGGTACGGCGTCAGCGTAACAGAGGTGGAAACGACCCACCATCCACGGCTCAGGGGAAAGTCGAAGTACGGGCTGTCAAGGACGATCAAGGTCATGCTCGATCTCATAACTGTGAAATTCCTCCAGAGTTTTTCCACGAAGCCGATACAGTTCTTCGGTCCATTGGGACTGGGATGCGGATTCATAGGCTTCTCGCTCTCCCTCTACCTGTCACTCAGAAAGATCCTGTTCGGTGAGTCCATCGGAGGCAGACCGCTTCTGCTTCTGAGCATCCTCCTCATAATCGTCGGGATTCAGCTCATAGGCATGGGGCTTATAAGTGAAATGCTCGTGAGGGTCTATCACGAAAGCCAGAAGAAACCGATCTATGTAATCAAGGAGATCCTTGGCCAGAAAGAAAAATAAGATATTCACTCTCCTGCTGAAGATGTCCATAAGTTCCGTCATCCTCTATTTTGTGCTGAGGAAGGCGGGCATCCGTGAGGTATACCTGACATTGAGGGAGATGAACCCGGTCAGTTTCGTCGCTGCAATCCTGCTTTACCTGCTTTCGCTGCTTACATCGACCGTCAGGTGGAAGACCCTGTTGAAGCCGCTCGGCGGGGACTTTGGAGAACTGGGCACGTTCAGGCTCTTCTCGCTCTACCTCATGGGGGCCTTCTTCAACCGCTTCCTGCCCGGCATGGTGGGAGGCGATGCAGTCAGGACCTACTATCTCTACAAGGACACCGAGAGGGGCTCCTTGTCGCTCGCAACGGTATTCGCCGACAGGTACATGGGATTTCTCGCGATGATCACCCTGGGACTCACGGCCATCCCCTTCGGCATACACAAGATAAGGGGGACAGGCGCCGAGTGGGCGGTGCCCGTGATAGCATTGATCTTCATAGCCATAAGTTTCTTCATTTTCGTCCTGAAGATCGGAAAGAGATTCACGACCATCAAGCGTGTCCACAAATATTTCAGGATGCTGAAACACTCCCCTTCGATCATTCTGAAGGCCTTCGCCCTCTCGATCGTCATACAGGTCATCGGCATAGTCTCCGTATACATACTCTCCGTCGGCGTCGGTGCCGAGGCCTCCCTGGTGGAGTACTTCCTCTTCATACCCATAATAAACACCCTCACGACCCTTCCCATATCCATCTCGGGGCTCGGAGTCAGGGAAGGGGCCTTCGTGATGCTCCTGGGTCTTACGGGCATATCCGCCGAGGTGGCCACATCCATATCCCTCGCCTGGTTTCTCGCCTACACCGTGGGATCCCTGCCGGGGATAGTCGTGTATATCAAGTGGCGGGTGAGAGATGAAGTCAAGGACTCTTCGTTCCCCGCATAATCCCACCGTAAAGAAGGCCGTCAAACTGAGGAACAGGCCTGAAAAATACGCGCCGACCCTCAAGAACCCCTCCGGAGAGGTGCTGATCGAAGGACCCCGTACGATTGAGACGGCCATCGAGTCAGGGGCTGCTATCAAACTGGCCCTCGTGAGGGAAGACGCCCTCCGGGACGACGGGCACGGTGCAGTGATCGAAAGACTTCTCAGCCTCGCCGTCCCTGTATACGTCCTGGACAGGGCTCAGATGGACCGCATATCCGGCACGGTTACGCCCCAGGGCATGATTGCGGTCTGCGGGGTCGAGGCAAAGCCCCTCGACAGGATCTCCCCCGGACGGGACGAACTCCTCGTCGTATCCGACGGCATACAGGATCCGGGGAATACCGGCACGATCATCAGGATCTGTGACGCCGCAGGCATCCGCGTGTTCATCTCCCTGAAGGGCTCTGCCAATCCCTTCACTCCCAAGGTGATAAGGGCGTCTGCAGGGAGTGTCTTCAACCTGGACATAGTGCTGGCGGAAAGGAAGGAGTTCCTGAAGTGGTGCAGAAGACACGACATGCCCGTCATAGTAACAGCGCCCGATGCGGAGAAGACCGTCTTCGACTTCGACCTCGAGGGCGGCGGGGCTGTCGTTCTTGGAAGCGAGTCGAGGGGGGTCAGCAGCGAGGTAAGGGACGCGTCGTTCTGCAGCCTCAAGGTACCCATCTATGGAAGGGCCGAAAGCCTCAACGTGGCTGCAACCGCTGCAATCACCATATACGAGCTCGTCAGGAAGAGGTCAGCGGCCCGGCCCTATCCCGCCAGACCATGATCGCCACCTCGGGACAGATCTCCGCACAAAGCATGCATCCCGTACAGGCGTCAGGCTCCGTCAGCCGTACCGGGTAGTAGCCGGCCCTGTTGAACTCCGTATCGGCCACTATCATGCCCTTGGGGCATGCTATCACACAGTACCCGCAGCCCTTGCATAGTTCCCTGTCTATCTCGACCTTGCCTTTCACAGCACCTCCCTGTCAGAACAGAGCATAAACATACCCGTTACGTTATACATCGCCGAAACCGAAAACGACATCGATCCGATCCTCCGTCAATATCCTGCCTTGAGAAGCAGGTCTTCCGCGTGCTTGAGGGACGGCTTCGTCACGGAACCGCTGAGCATCCTGGCGATCTCCCGCACCCGCTCCTCACGGCCGAGCCTCCTGATCGCAACAGTGACACTGGTGCCGTCTTCGTCGTTCTTTGTCACGAGCAGGTGAGAGGCCGCCCTCGATGCAATCTGCGGCAGGTGGGTGATGCATATCACCTGGTGTCTCTCCGAGAGCCTCTTCAACGCGTCAGCGACCGATTCGGCGGCCTGGCCGCCTACACCTGCGTCCACCTCGTCAAAGATCAGAACTGGCACCCTGTCGACATCGGCAAACACGCTCTTCAGCGCAAGCATCACCCTGGAGAGTTCTCCCCCAGAGGCGACCTTGCTGAGGGGACGCGGCTGCTGACCGGGATTGGCGGAAAAGAGGAACTCCACCCTGTCGGTACCGGTCGAGGAAACCGGGATCTCTTCAAACTCGATCCTGAGGTCGGGGTGACCGAAGGCAAGCCGGGCGAGTATACCCTTGAGCATCTCTTCGACCATCCGGGCCTTTTCCTTCCTCTTCCTGCTCAGCAAAGCGGCCTTCTCCATCAGTGCGGAACGGATACCTTCCAGCTCCGCATCCATCCCGGCCCCCTGCTCCTCGAGCCCCAACAAGTCTTCAAGCTCCGCCACGGCCCTCTCCCTGTAGTCGAGCACCTCCTCCACGGTCTCACCATACTTCCTCTTGAGATCATCGATCAGTGCCAGTCTCGACTCCACGTCCTCAAGCCTCCGAGGCTCGCAGTCGTACCTCTCCTTCACGGCGCGCAGGGAGACGGCGGAATCCTGCAGCAGCGCCTCAGCGTCCATCAGGGCTTTCAGCACCTCCGACGCAGAGGAATCCATGCGGGCGAGATCCTCCACATCAGCGATCACCCTGCTCAGTTTCTCGAGCACCGCACCGTCTTCGTCCTTCAGAAGGGAAAAAGCCGACTCTCCAAGGTACCTCAATCGAGCGAGGTTGGAGAGGACCGACTTCTCCTCGAGCAGGCGTTCCTCTTCTCCGGGCTGGAGCGCGGCGGCATCGATCTCATCGGACTGATACCTCAGGAGGTCGATCCTCTGTGCACGCTCCCTCGCCTTGCCCCTTATGGACTCGATGGTCTCCACCAGAGAGCGGTACCTTTCGTAAAGCCTTGAGACCTCGTCCACGAGGGGGTTCAGCCTTCCGAAGGAGTCGACCAGCCCCCTCTGCACAGCGGAAGAGAGGAGGCTCTGGTGCTCGTGCTGGCCATGTAGGTCCACAAGCCCCCGGCCGAAGGCCGCGAGGGTTTGCAGGGTCACGAGGGAATCGTTGATATAGGCCCTGCTCCTTCCGGCCCTCGAGATCACACGCCTCACTATCACCCCGTCGTCTCCGGAGAGCCCGACCGACTCAAGCAGCGGGCTCTCCCCGACCTCGAAGAGGGCCTCTATCCACGCCTCCTCGGCACCGGCCCTCACGGAGTCCGAGCTCGCCCTGCCGCCGAGCACGAGCTCGATTGCGTCCACCACCAGGGACTTGCCGGCCCCGGTCTCCCCTGTTATCACGTTCAACCCCTCCTCGAAGGAGACGCCGACACTGTCAACTATTGCGAAGTTCCTTATCCTCAGCTCTCTCAACATTATAAAAAAATATCATAACAGTATCAGAGAAAAAAAGGCCAAAAAAGCGGTTAAAATGCTAATTTTCTTGAAATAACAATCTTTAATCTAATAGAATATACTGCGGTCGGAAGACTTATCCGTTTTTCAACAGAAACCCAGATGGAGTCAACGGAGGAATCCTTTATGAGTGAGACAATCGAGATCAGATGGCACGGCAGGGGGGGACAGGGCACTGTCACTGCTGCCAAGGTATTGGCCGACGCATGCCTGAGCGGCGGCAAAAACGTACAGGCATTTCCGGAGTACGGCCCCGAACGGGCGGGCGCACCCCTGAGGGCTTACAACCGAATAAGCACAAAACCCCTGAGGATCCACTGTCCGGTCACACATCCGAAGATCGTGGTCGTCATGGATGCCACGCTCATTGAAAGCATCGACATCACCGAAGGAACACCCGACGATGCCATCTTCGTGGTCAACACGCACAAGACGCCCGAAGAGATCAGGAAGAAGCTGAAACTGAAAGACACTCAGAAACTCTTCACCATAGATGCGAGCACGATCGCCCTGGAGACCATCGGAAGACCCCTGCCGAACTCGTGCGTGCTCGGTGCTCTTACCAGGGCTTCCGGGATAACGGACCTTCAGACGCTGCTTGACGACGTGAAGGGGAGCTTCGGCAGCAAATTCTCTGAAAAGATTATCACGGCCAACCTTGAGGCAACCAGGAGAGGCTATGAGGAGGTTAAAGAAGGATGAAACTAAAGGGATGGAAAGAACTGGAAATGGGGGCTGTTATCCCTGAGGCAGGCAATGCAGAACAGTACAACACCGGTTCGTGGCGTGCCTTCAGGCCTCAATGGATAGAGGAAAACTGTATTCAGTGTCTCTTTTGCTGGATATACTGCCCTGACTCGTCTGTCACGGTAAAGGACGGCAAAAGGGGCGAGTTCGACTACGGACACTGCAAGGGCTGCGGAGTCTGCGCTCACGAGTGTCCGGGGAAAAAGGGAAACAAGGCCATAGTGATGGTAGAGGAGGGCAACTGAAATGGGCAAGAAACTCGCAATCACAGGAAACCAGGCCGTGGCAGAGGCCATGAAGCAGATAAATCCCGACGTGTGCGCCGCATATCCTATTACGCCCTCGACGGAGATAATGCAGAGGTTTGCGTCCTTTGTATCTGACGGGGTGGTGGATACGGAACTCGTCACCGTGGAGAGCGAACACAGTGCAATGAGCGCCTGCATAGGCGCCTCGGCGGCCGGGGGCAGGGTGATGACGGCGACCTCGTCACAGGGGCTCGCCCTCATGTGGGAAATGCTCCATATCGCCTCCGGCATGCGGCTTCCCATCGCGATGGCTCTCGTAAACAGGGCCCTTTCCGCGCCGCTCAACATTCACGGAGACCACTCCGACGGAATGGGATCGAGGGATTGCGGCTGGATTCAGCTCTACTCCGAGAATGCACAGGAGGCGTACGACAACATATTCCAGGCGGTAAGAATCGCGGAGCACGAAGATATAAGGCTTCCTGCAATGGTATGCATGGACGGGTTCATAATAAGCCACTCCATCGAGAGCATGGAGTTCCTTCCCGACGATGTCGTAAAAGACTTCATAGGTGAGTTCAAGCCGACCAACCCCCTTCTCGACGTCGACAAACCCGTCACCTACGGTCCCCTCGTGCTGCCGGATTACTACATAGAGTTCAAGAAGGCCCAGCACGAGGCTATAAAGCGCGCCAAGAGGGTCACCTTGGAGGTGGCCAAGGAGTTCGAGAAGATATCGGGCAGAAGCTACGGCCTGTTCGAGTCCTACAGACTGGAAGACGCCGAGATCGCAATCGTGGTGCTCAACTCTGCTGCGGGCACGGCCAAGGACGTGGTGGACGCCTTCAGGGACAAGGGAATAAAGGTGGGACTGCTCAAGCCGCGGCTCTTCAGGCCGTTCCCGTATGAAGAGGTGGCGGATGCCTTGGGCGGTGCAAAGGTGATAGGCGTCTTCGACAGGGCCGACTCCTTCGGCGGATTCGGACCGATGTACATGGAGATCGCATCCGCTATGGTGGCATCAGGCTCCAGTCCCCTGATGATAAACAGGATATACGGTCTCGGCGGCAGGGACTTCATGCCCGAGGATGCAGAGGCCGTGATCAAGGAGCTGGTCGAGATCGCCGATACGGGTAAGGCCGGAACCTTGAAGGAGTATATCGGAGTCAGGGAGTAGACGGTCAACTCAAGATTCAAAACCCAAAATTCAAGATTCCAAGGAGTGAAAGATGTCAACACCATTGAGGTTAAAGGAACTTTCCAAAAAGGCTGATTTACTCACAGGCGGCCACAGGCTCTGTGCCGGCTGTGGTGCACCCATAGCAATCAGGCAGGTACTGCTTGCCGCTGAGGTCCCCCTGGTGGCCTCAAACGCAACCGGATGTCTCGAGGTCTCGACAACCATCTATCCGTACACCGCATGGAAGATTCCGTGGATACATACCGCATTTGAAAACGCCGCCGCCACGATCTCGGGCGCAGAGGCCATGTACAAGTCACTGAAGAAGCAGGGCAAGATAGACCGCAAGATCAAGTTCATTGCATTCGGCGGAGACGGCGGCACCTATGACATCGGCTTTCAGAGCCTCTCCGGCGCAATGGAGCGCGGGCATGACATCGTCTACATCTGCTACGACAACGGGGCGTACATGAATACCGGGATACAGAGATCGAGCGCCACACCGTTAGGCGCCAACACCACGACCTGCCCGGCCGGCAGTGTGATACACGGCAAGCCCCAGCCTCGCAAAAACCTGACCAAGATAATGGCGGCGCACAACATCCCTTATTCCGCCCAGGCCTCACCGGCACACTGGCGCGACCTCATGACAAAGGTCCGTAAGGCACTCGAGGTCGACGGCCCTGCCTTCATAAACATACTCGCACCCTGCAACCGCGGCTGGAGGACCCCCACGCACAATGCGATAGAGCTATGCAGGCTCGCTGCCGACACGTGCTTCTGGCCGCTCTACGAATATGAAAACGGCAGGCTGACCATAAACTACAAGCCTAAAGAAAAGAAGCCGGTCACGGAATTCCTCAAGACACAGGGCAGGTTCAAGCATCTCTTCTCGCCGGACAGTCAGGACCTCCTGAAACAGGCACAGGAGAACGTCGACCGCGAGTGGGACAACCTCTTGAGAGAGGCTGCCTGCTGGGCCGACGAGGCTGAACAAACGGGATAATGTGAAGAAGGCAGGTTGAAAATAATCTCCCTTTCTGTTAATGTAAAACATCGGGACCCATGGACGCCATCGAAGAAATTGGCCCAAAAAAGATCTGTCCGGGAGAGAGATGTCAGATTTCGTAATGTATGAGGAAGAGTTCCGGAGGGTCGATGAGGAATTAAGGAGGCTGTACCAGCTGGCCAATGCCAAGCTCGTCTTTCTCGTTGACAAGAACGGTCAGCTGATCGCCTCAGCGGGTGACACACAGAATATCGACACAACAGCTCTCGCCTCTCTCACTGCCGGCAACATAGCCGCCACAGGCGGTATAGCAAAGCTACTCGGCCAGAAGGAGTTTTCCATCCTCTTCCACGAAGGGGACAGGGACAACATCCACATATCGATCGTGGCCAACAAGGTCATCCTCGGTGTGCTCTTCGACCAGAGGTCTTCACTGGGAATCGTAAGGCTCAGGGTCAAGAAGTCCACGGCGGCACTGACGAGGATCTTTCACGAGATGGACAGGAAGGCCCTCGGAGAGAACAGGGGACGGGCGGAACTGTCCCCCTTTGCCGAGATCACCGATGAAGATATCGACCAACTTTTCAAGTAGGTGTTATTAGGTGTCCTTTATAAACTACTCCTCCAGAGAGATAAACTGCAAGATCGTCTATTACGGCCCCGGGCTTTGTGGCAAGACCACTAACCTGCAATTCATCTACAAGAAAACCTCCCCGAAGCAGAAGGGGAAGCTGATATCACTGGCCACCGAGACCGAGCGGACACTCTTCTTCGACTTCCTGCCGCTGGCGCTCGGTGACATAAAGGGATTCAAGGTGCGATTTCATCTCTACACCGTGCCGGGACAGGTCTTTTATGCCGCCAGCAGAAAACTGATACTCAAGGGAGTGGACGGGGTCGTCTTTGTTGCGGATTCACAGATCGAGAGGACGGATGCCAACATCGAGAGCCTCGAAGACCTCAAGATAAACCTCGCCGACCAGGGATACGAGCTGGACAGGCTCCCCTACACGATACAGTACAACAAGCGGGACCTTCCGAACATAGTCCCGGTGGCCGAACTGGACAGGCTTCTGAACCCCACCGGGGTCCCCTGGTTCGAGTGTGTCGCAACTCAGGGCATGGGAGTGTTCGAGACCCTCAAGAATATCGGGAAGCAGGTCCTCATGGAGCTTAAGAAGCACTACTGAACGATCAGCCGGAGAGCCCTTTCATGAAACGTTATCACTGCGGGGGTCCTGCCGAAGTAGTCGCCGTCTATCTGCACATGTGCCTCTCCGGACACCTCTATCCTCCGCCCTTCTATGCATGCCGGCCCCTTGTGCCTGCCGCTGACGACTCCGAGCACATACCTGAGGAGATCCGACCTCCTTCCCCCCTCCATCACAGACACATGCAGACACGGTGAGCCTAAACCGGCATCGGGACAGACCCTGAAGTTTCCGGCGTAGTACCCGGCATTACAGGCAATGAGGCCATGGCCTTCGTATGCCTTCCCGTCAATCACTATCCCGAGCCTCGGGGGGCGGTATCTCAAGAAACAGCCGAGGCCGCTCAGCAGGTAAGCCCCCTTGCCCGACACTCGCTTCAGGCGCTGGTTAACCCGCCGGACGGTCTCGCCGTCGAAGCCGATCCCGGCCATGAGTACGAAGTACCTTCCGTTTATCCTTCCGAGATGAACGTACTCGGCCCTGCCGTTCAGGGCCTTGAGCGTGGCATCGTGAAGGTCCGACGGCAAACCGAGTTCCCTTGCAAGGACGTTCGTGGTACCAGCAGGGAGGAAGGCAACCGGCACATCCGTGAAGGCCGTGCCGTTGACCACTTCATTAAACGTACCATCCCCGCCCACGGCCAGGATCATATCCGGAGACCTCCTTACGGCGTCCCTCGCCATCACCTCGGCATCACCCCCCTTGTGCGTATAGAGGACGGAGACCTCCCCGAACTTCTCCTTCAGGAGTCCCACTGCCGACATGAGCCTCTTTTCAGAGAAGGAACCCGAGGCCGGGTTAACGATCAATACTGCGGATGAACTCATCGGGACTGACCGTATCATGAACATCGGAGAGCCTGTCGACCATGACCGGGGTCTCCTCCAGGTACCTGACCGTATCCTCAACGCCGCCTTCCTCTGTTACGAAGAAGACCCTGCCTCCACTCATCGCCCCTCTCTGCTTGACATGGGGCACCCTGACGTAACCGGTCTTCCTTGATGACAGGTAGCCCGTCGTGTAGCCCGGGTCATCCGAGACACACAGTTCAGCAACGACGTGCGGAGAGGATGCCACCTTCGAAGCGAGCACAAGCGCTTCACTGACAACGGTCACGTCCACACCGCAGCGCCGGAGACACTCTTTCAGCCGTTGCAGCAGGGCCGTGTCGATTCCGAGCCTCGAGACCCTTACCCCCCTCGCCCTGTCAGGCTCCGCCCTGGCACCGCTGAGGATCCTCACAAGGGCGGCCCCCCTCATGACATCCCGGGACTCTACGACGGACCTTGCCGTATCAAACGCCTCACCGGAGACGCCCAGTGAGGACAGCACCCCCCTTATAAATCCCCATGCCTCTGCATAGTCCGAGGTGCCGACCGAGTGGACCGGCTGCAAGCCGATGCGCAAGGGCTCCTCCTCGAGCCTTTCGACAGTGATGACCACACTGTCAGGAGTTCCCCTGTCGTGAGACAGCGCACGCCTCAGATATGCAGCAGCCCTGTCCTCCAGATCACCCTCCCTGTAGAGGCCCTCTGCACCAGAGACATGCAAGTCCCCGCGCGATGCCCTCATTCTAACGCTCCAGTACACAGGCTATCGGTACCTCAGTCCCAGTGTCTCTATGAGTCGAATATCATCGTCGGCACACCGGCCTTTCATTGTCAGGTAGTTACCGATCAGCAGGCCGTCGGCGCCTGCGAGGAAGACCATGGAGTTCAACTCACCGAGGGTCTGCACCCTTCCGCCGCACAGCCTTATCTCCTTCTGCGGGAGTATGAACCTGTAGACGCCTATGATCCTCAAGGCCTCCAATGGATGAAGCAGGGGAAGATGTCCCATGGGGGTCCCCTTCACCGGCATCAGGAAGTTTATGGGGACGGAATCAACATCCAGCCGCTTCAGTGTAAAGGCCATGCTGAGCCTGTCGTCCCACGACTCGCCGATGCCGAAAATACCTCCTGAACAGAGCGACAGGCCGACCTCTTTCACGGCGTCTATCGTCTTCAGCTTGTCACTGAAGGTATGGGTGGTGCACACCCTCTGAAAGAACCTCTCCGAGGTCTCAAGGTTGTGATGAAACCGGTCGAGACCGGCCTCCTTCAGTCTTTCAAGCGCTTCTCTGTCGAGAAGGCCGAGCGTTGCACAGGGCAGAAGGCCGATCCGCCTTATCTCCCCGACCGCAGAGGCGATATACTCCAGCTCCCGATCCGAAACCCTCTTTCCGCTGGTGACGATACAGAATCTCCTTGCCCCTGAACCGCGTGCCTCGTGTGCCCTCCGGAGGATCTCCTCCATGCCCAGCCAGGGATAGACGCTTATGCTGGTCCTGTGTCTGGTGGATTGGGCACAGTAGGCACAGTCCTCGGTACAGTTGCCCGACTTTGCATTTACGATTGCACAGAGGTCGACCAGATCACCCCTGAAGCGCTCCCTGATGGATGTGGCCGCCTCAAACAAAGAGTGCAGGGGAACGTTTACGAGAAAAGACGCTTCGTCTTCCGAGAGATCTCCTCCATCGAGCACCTTCTCCTTGAGCTCAGACAACAATCCGTTCATCCAACCTTCAGAAGTACCTTATCTCGAAGTCCCTGAATTCACCCCTGTAGGGCTCCCATGTGACGTCTATCTTAGTGACACGGGCCGCAGGAGGGCCCTTGTAGCATTCCTTCACCGCGTTCTCTATCTCCTCTTTCCCGCCCTCGAAGACCGCCTCCACTCTCCCGTCAGGGAGGTTCCTGACCCAACCCCTGAGACCGGACCTTATGGCCAGTTCCCGGACGAACGCCCTGTAGAACACGCCCTGAACAAGCCCCTCGATGTAAAGATGAGCCCTCATTCTCTTCATCTCACTCTCCCCCGCATGATGGAACTTCAGAGATACAAGGCTCCGGTGACATGGTCAAAAACTCCAGGAATGCCCATGGAAGGGTTCAGGCTTCCTGGTAACGCTGAGAGATGAAGTTCAGGAGCCCCTCCACCCGCCTGGCAAGCAGTTTCGTGTCAGAGTCGGCCCCCTTGTTGACATAGTGGGCAGGGGCCAGGAGCTCCATCTGTCTCTTGAGGTTCTTGTCCGCCTTTATTGCAGAGAAGAAGACTATCGGCACCTTCTTCATCCTCCTCTTCTCCTCGAGCGTCCTCACTGTCCTCGCCGCGGTGAGTCCGTCCATTACCGGCATGTTGAGGTCGATGATTATGAACCTGACACTGGCATTGTGAGACAGAAGCTTTGAATACTCGGAAACGAGTTCGAGTCCGTTGGAGACCGCTATGACCTCCTTGGAGAGCGACTTCTTCAATATCAGTTCTCTGAGCAGTGTCCTGGTGAACTTCGAGTCCTCTGCAATGAGCGCATACGTGCCGGCCGGCCTTTTCCTCTCCTCCCAGAGCCTGTCTGCATCCAGTATGAAGCCGCAGAAGGCGCACGTGAGCTCTCTCCTCTCGTTCCTTATGACGGTGTTGTAAGGGACCTCCTCTCCGCAGCAGAGGCAGTATCTCTTCTTCGGAGCCATGTAATAATTTACAACTACTTGACAATATTTTCAAGTAAAAAGTATACTTTCACTCTATTAATTTACTTTATTCCCCCGACACTATGCTAATATAAAGATAGCGGGCTCTCGATGGAGGGTCCGAACTTCCGAGACAGCGGGGTTATAGAGTCATGAAGATAACAGTTTCAGAAATAGAAGAACAGGGATTAGACCTGAATTTCTCCGAACGCCTCTCCCGGAACTCTCTCCTCGAGTCTGAAGGTCCCGTAACTGCACGGCTCAGGATAGAGAGGCGGGGGAACGAGGTGGTCATTCAGGGAGAGATTCACGGAAGGATTGCGCTTCAGTGCAGCAGGTGCCTGATAAACTTCCACAGGGACCTCTCGCTGAGCGTCGACCTGCAATACCACCCGGCATCCGAGGTGGCGAGAGAAGAGACCTACGAGGTACCCAGGGAAGAGATCGACATAGGCTTCTACAGCAACGACGAGCTCGACATCACACAGGTCGTAAGGGAACAGTTGATATTGAGCCTTCCGATGAAGGCGCTGTGTGATGAAGAATGCAAGGGGCTGTGTCCTGTATGCGGAGCAGACATGAACCTGCAGCGATGTGAGTGCAAGTACGAATCCGTCGACCCCAGGCTGGAGGGGTTGAGGAAACTCTTATCCAAATAGAAAGGAGTCACAGACCATGGCAAATCCCAAGTCCAGGCACACGAGGTGCCGAAGGGACAGGAGGAGGGCGAACTGGAAAGGCTCGATCCCCTCTCTGGTAAAATGTCCCGAGTGCGGAGAATTGAAGCTGCCCCACCGGGTATGCACGAATTGCGGCGTCTACAATGACCGGAAGGTCATAGAGGTTATCGAAAAGACGGAAATATGAAGATCGTTCTCGATGCCATGGGAGGGGATTTCGCACCCCGCGTAACAGTGGAAGGAGCGGTTGAGACCGTCAACGACACCGAGGATATCGAGGTCGTCCTCATCGGACAGGAAGACCTGATAACCGAGGAGCTCCGGCACAAACGCTACCCGCCCGAGAGGATATCGGTCAAGCACGCCTCAGAAGTGATAGCCATGGATGAACCGATATCCGTGGCCGTCAGGCGGAAGAAAGACTCCTCCATACGGCGCGGGATAGAGATGATAAAGAAGGGCGAGGCTCATGCCTTCGTGAGCGCAGGTCACTCGGGAGCCGTAATGGCGTTCGCTCTCCTGATGCTCGGCACGTCGGATGGTGTCAGCCGGCCCGCCATAGCCACAACCATGCCAACCCTGAAGGGCCCGTTCGTGCTTATAGATGCTGGGGCCAACGTAGACTCCGAGGCGTCAAACCTGCTGCAGTTTGCACTGATGGGGAACGCTTACTGCAGGAACGTCCTCGGCGTACAGAGACCCCGGGTAGCCCTGCTGAGCATTGGAGAAGAGGACACAAAGGGAAATGAACTGACCAAGGAGGCCTTCAGGCTTATCAAGGGCACGGGGCTCAACTTCGTCGGTAACATAGAGGGGAAGGACATTTTTACGGGCAGTGTCGATGTGGTCGTATGCGACGGGTTCATCGGAAACGTGGTGCTCAAGGTCAGCGAGGGTCTCGCCGAGACGATAATGCGGATGTTGAAGCAGGAGATCGCAGACATTGCCACGGGACGTCTAGCCTACCTCTTCATGAAGCCGGCTCTGAAGAATTTCAAGAAGAAGACCGATTATGCCGAGTACGGCGGGGCTCCACTGCTGGGAATCAGGGGGACGTGCATAATCAGCCATGGGCGATCCTCGTCCAAGGCCATAAAGAACGCGCTGAAGACAGCCAACATAGCGGCCCGGCTCAGGGTGGACGAAATCATCTCTTCAGAGCTCAAGAACAACAAGAAACCTTCCAGGCCGACGGCCAAGGCATCTGTATAAAGGACGGGATGCCGGTTCAAGGCGTTGAAACTGAAAAGGACCACACATAAAGGAGTCGCGCATTGATAAGGGCGAGGATAACCGGAACCGGCCTGTATGTGCCCAAAAAGGTTCTGACCAACTTCGACATAGAGAAGATGGTCGACACCTCGGATGAGTGGATCAGGGAGAGGACCGGCATAAGGGAGAGACGTATCGCTGCAGAGCAGGAGGCTGCGTCAGACCTTGCGCTGATGGCATCAGACGAAGCCCTCAAGGCCGCGGGACTGAAGGCAAAGAAACTGGATCTCATTATAGTCGCCACCGTCAGCGGTGACATGCCTCTGCCGTCCACGGCCTGCATCCTGCAGCACAAGTTGGGTGCCAAGAAGGCCGCAGCCTTCGACGTGAACGCCGCCTGTTCCGGCTTCATTTATGCGCTCTCGGCGGCAGACGCCTATATCCGCGCGGGAACACACGAGAGGATTCTCGTCGTCGGGGCCGAAGTGCTCTCCCGCATTACCGACTGGACGGACAGGAGCACCTGCGTGCTGCTTGGCGACGGCGCAGGCGCCGTAATCCTTGAGGCTGCAGAGGGCGACAGGGGAATTCTCTCGGTCAAGCTCAATGCAGATGGATCCATGTGGGACCTTCTGCACATACCGGCCGGGGGATCGAGAATGCCTGCAACGGAGGAGACCGTCGGGAAAAGGCTCCACTACATGAAGATGCGCGGAAACGAGACCTTCAAGGTGGCAGTCAGGACACTCGAGAAACTGGTGCTCAGCACACTCAAGGAACACAAGCTGAAACCCGAAGACATCTCACTGCTGATTCCCCATCAGGCAAACCACAGGATTATCAGTGCGACGGCAAAGAGGCTCGGACTCGGACTCGACAGGGTGATGATCAACCTCGACCGCTACGGCAACACCTCCGCTGCATCCATCCCCATCGCACTCGACGAGGCGGTCAGGTCAGGACGGGTGAAGAGTGGAGACTACATCATCCTTGAGGCCTTCGGCGGTGGATTGACATGGGCCTCGGCACTTATAAAGTGGTAGGCCCCTGGCAGCCCACCGCCCTGTTCTCAGCTATGAGCCGCTCTTGTCGATAAAAGGCTTTATCAGCTCGATCGGCACCGGGAATATGACCGTTGAGTTCTTCTCGGACGAGATCTCGGTCAGGGTCTGCAGGAACCTCAGCTGGAGCGTGGCCGGCTGGGCCGCGATGATCTTGGCGGCGTCTGAAAGCTTCTGGGCGGCCTGGAATTCACCCTCGGCATGGATCACCTTCGCCCTCCGCTCCCTTTCAGCCTCCGCCTGCCTCGCAATGGCCCTCTGCATCTCCACGGGGAGGTCGACATTCTTCACCTCCACAGCGGTAACCTTCACCCCCCAGGGCTCTGTCTGGAAGTCTATGATGCGCTGGAGCTCTGCGTTGATCGCATCCCTCTTGGAGAGCAGCTCGTCGAGCTGGCTCTGGCCGAGGACACTCCTGAGCGTCGTCTGGGCTATCTGGCTCGTGCCGAAATAGAAATCCTCAATGGCGGTCACCGCCTTGATGGGATCCATGACCCTGAAATACACGACCGCATTGACCTTGACCGTAACATTGTCCTTTGTTATGATGTCCTGGGAAGGCACGTCCATGGTGATCGTCCTCAGGCTGACCCTGACGATCTTGTCGATCACCGGCCATATGATGACGAGCCCGGGCCCCTTGACGGGAATGATGCGTCCAAGCCTGAAGACCACGCCCCTCTCGTACTCCTTGAGTATCTTGATGGCGCTTGCAAGGAAGTAAAGGACCACGACTACTGCGAAGACAAGGCTCAAAAACTCCGGTGGAAAAATCATTTCCGTCCCTCCCTCTTCACTTTTATTCTGAGTCCGGAAACAGACTCGACTACCACCTTTTCTCCCTTCCCTACCGGCTCGTCACTGTAGGCCCTCCAGTATTCACCGTTGACAAGCACCATACCGTCTTCGTGTATGTCCGTGTGGGCAACACCCTCAAGCCCTACAAGCCCCTCCACTCCGGTCACCGGCTTTCTCCTCCATGCCTTAACCGCAAGGCCGAGGGTTACGGAAAAGAAGAGGGCAGTTACAAGGACGGCCGGCACAATGAGATATATCGAGAGTTTGATGAATGGCCCGGGACTTTCAAACAGCATTATAGAGCCTATGATCATGGCTATTATGCCTCCTATGGTCAGCACTCCGCCCGATGCTATCTTTACCTCCAGTACAAACAGTATTACGGCGAGTATTATGAGAAGGAGCCCCGCATAGTTGACCGGCAGTGTCTGGAACGCATAAAAAGCGAGTATCAGGCATATTCCGCCAACCACGCCGGGGAATATGGAGCCGGGGTTCGTGAATTCGAAAAACAGGCCGTAGAACCCCAGCAGCATCAATATATAGGCAACGTTAGGGTTGGTTATGGTCGCAAGAATCCTCAGCCTCAGCCCCATCGGCTTCCTTGTGACCACCGCTTCCCTGGTATGCAGCTCCACCTCCCCCCTGCGGGTACTCACCTTCATACCGTCCAAGCCCTCGAGCAGGTCTTCGAGGTCCTTGCTGACCATGTCTATCACACCGAGCTCCAGTGCCTTACCGGCGGTTACGGACACGCTCTTTCTTACGGCATCCTCTGCCCAGGCTGCATTCCTGCCGCGCCTTTCAGCGATGGACTTCAGGTATGCCACGGCATCGTTAGTGGCCTTCTCCGCCATCGTCTCGTCCATCTTGCCGCCGACCCCGACGGGATGGGCTGCACCTATATTGGTGCCAGGCGCCATTGCCGCCACGTGTGCAGCCATGGTGATGAAAACCCCTGCCGAGGCCGCCCTTGCCCCTGACGGAGCGACGTAGACAACGACGGGCACCTCACTGAGGTTTATGGCCTTTACTATCGAGCGCATGGAAGTATCGAGGCCGCCTGGGGTATCGAGCTCGATCACGAGCGCCTCCATCCCGGATTCGTTCGCCTCGTCGATACTCTTACCGATGAATTCAGCGGTTACAGGGTTTATGACTCCCTGAACGGTGACAACCATGACTTGACCCGATGTCTTCTCTCCTGACAAGAGCAGAACCGGGCAGGAGAAGAACAGCAAGAGAAGGAAGACAGCTGTCTTTGCTGCTTTCATAATATCCTATTATAGCCGATAATGTTCAAAAAAGATCGTGCCAGCCGGGATATGTTGGAGAAGGGCCGAACGCTCGGGGCAACAACCCGCCGATACGAGGCACGTGCTTCGGAGACGGTACGGAAGGGACGGTCCCGGAACGGAAAGGAGTGCAGAGCAGGCAATAAGCCGGGTTCTGTATGAAACGGTCATTCATCTCGGGCCCGAGATTGCTCTCGGGCTCTTGCGGCCTACCCGTTCCGCTCAGTCGGGCGGGCCACCCTCGAGGCGGAACCTATGCGGCCTTGCTCCGGACAGGGTTTACCGTGCCTGCAAGGTCACCCCTGCAGCGGTGGGCTCTTACCCCACCTTTTCACCCTTACCTGCACCGGCTGCCGCCGATACAGGCGGTATGTTTTCTGTGGCACTTTCCCTGCCCCGTCGTCAGCAGGCTGACGACGGAACGGTGGCGGTTAGCCACTGTCCTTGCCCTACGGAGCCCGGACTTTCCTCCCCGCAGGCCAAGTACATGTACCGGCCCACGGAGCGACCGTCTCACCTGCTCTGCACCAATTTCAGCTCCCGGGGGGGACCAACCCGCCCAACAGCGGCTCCCTCAGCAGATCCTCCCGCAAACATTCAGGCTTGATTCCCCTGCACAGCCCTCTTTGCCAGTGTGTCGGCTTCACTGTTTTCCGAGCGCCGAACATGTGTGATCGTATAGTCCTCAAATCTGCTGAGAAGGTCCGATACCTTTCTGTACAGCGGTATGAGCCCAGCACTCCTCACCCTGTAGATACCGTTCAGTTGCCTGACAACCAGCTCGGAGTCGAGGCATACCTTGACCCTCTTCACGTTGTGTTCAGCAGCAGTCTCGAGGCCTCTCAGCAGGGCCGTGTACTCGGCCACATTGTTCGTTGCTTCACCTATGGGCTCGGAGAGAGAGAGTTTCCTGCCGTCTATTATCACGACGACGCCAATGCCTGCCGGACCGGGATTCCCGCTCGCGGCGCCATCGGCAAAGATGACGGCTTCCCTCGATGTTCTCTTTCTCGTCTTCAACCTCTGTTACGACGTTTCCGGGGTCTCTTTTTCTTCAGCGGCCGGGTCCCGGCGGTACAGGAACCTCCCGCACTGGGGACACTGAAGTATCTCGTCAGAGGTTTTTATCTCAACATATACCTGGGGAGGAATGCTCATGTAGCAGCCAAGGCATACCTCATCCTTTGCCTCGACCACGGCCAGCCCGTTGGATTTGCGAAAGACGTCCATGTACTTGCTGTAGATACCGGCTGGAATCCTTGCTGTGAGGGCCTCTCTCTTCTCTTTCAGCTCAGCGAGCTCCTTCTCTATTACCCCCCTCTTTTCATCCAGTTCCACCTGCAAGGCCTCGAGCCGCTTCTTCTCCTGCTCTATCCGTCCCTCAGCCTCGCGCAGCCCCGCCGAGAGCTCGTCGAGTTCCTCCATCATGTAGAGAATGGCGTCTTCCATGCCGGACTTCTCGTGCTCTATGGTCTCGATCTCTTTAAGAAGGGCCTGGTACTCCTTGTTGGTCTTTATGTCGGACATCCTCGACTTGAGCCTGTCGATCTTGTCGTCGGCCTCCTTTACCTCGAGCTCTTTCTCCCGCTTCTTCTTCTCGACAGCTTCGTACTTCTCCTTCTCCCGCTTGTACGCCGCCTCAGACTCTCTCAGCGGCCCCTGATAACGTCTGATCTCTTCCGGCGCCTTTTTCAGCTCACGGCTCTTACGGAGGATTACGGAGTCTATCTCCTGAAGGGCGACGAGAAGCTTGAGTTCCTCTTTCATTCTCTCCAATCTGACATCGTTGATTTTGTTGCTGACAGACGGCTATAAAAAGCATAAATCCCGGAGAAACGCCCCTCCATGTAAACAACTGGTGTTTCCGGCGCCTGACTCTCCAGTCTTTACGCTCAAAGTATGTAAAGTGGTGGGCCCACCAGGACTCGAACCTGGGACCAACCGGTTATGAGCCGGTGGCTCTTCCAGCTGAGCTATGGGCCCTCGAAGACGGCCTTTATTATAGATTTCTTTTGGTGCTGAGGTCAAGTTCTCTCCATGAAGGACTTGAGCCACCTGCTTCTCGATGGATGTTTCAGTTTCCTGATCGCCTTTACCTCGATCTGCCTGACCCTTTCCCGGGTCACTTCCATCGCCTTGCCGACCTGTTCGAGTGTGTGTGGAAAGTTGGCTCCCTCGAGACCGTACCGTTTCCTTATGACCTCGGCCTCTTTGGGGTTCAGGCTCATCAGCACCTTCTCGATGTTTCTCCTGAGATCTCCATGAATGGCCTCATCGAGCGGGGACGACATCAGGGTATCCTCTATGAAATCCCTCAGCTGGCCGTCCTCGTCGTCCCCCACCGGGGATTCAAGGGATATCGGCTCCTTGGCGATCTTGAGGATCTCCTTCACCCTCGCCTCAGGCATGTCGATCTTGTTGGCGATCTCTTCTTCCGTGGGTTCCCTGCCGAACTCCTGGACGAGCTCCCTCGAGGCCCTTGTAACCTTGTTTATCGTCTCTATCATGTGCACGGGGATTCTTATTGTTCTGGACTGGTCGGCTATGGCCCTTGTGATGGCCTGCCTTATCCACCACGTTGCATACGTGCTGAACTTATACCCCCGCTTGTATTCAAACTTGTCCACAGCCCTCATCAATCCTATGTTGCCCTCCTGAATGAGGTCCGAAAAGCTGAGCCCCTTGCCTATGTACCTCTTTGCAATACTTATGACAAGCCTGAGATTCGCCTCCACAAGCCTTGACTTCACCTCATGTATGGTCTTGTCGGCCTTCTGGATGGCCCGGAGCACATGGCGAAGCTCCGAGTTCTCCATGCCGATCTCTTTCTCCATGGCGGCAATCTCGTTCCGCTTGGAAAAATACTCCTCGAGCAGGCCCCGGATCTTCTCGGGATATTTCCCTATGTCTTCCGCCTCTGCCGGAACCCCGATGTTCCGCTTCCTGAGCCTCCTCTTTATCAGCATGAGCTCGCGGTGCTTTTCAGTCAGGAGGTCACTGAGCCTCCTGAGTTCGTCTGCAAAGGTGTTGACGGCACAATCCTTGAGGTTCAGCTCCTTGATCTCCTCATAGACGTCCTTCCTGTTGTTTTTCAGCTCACGGACAATCCTATCGACCCCCTGTTTCTTTTTTCCGCCCACCATCTCCAGTTCCCCCAGGAGCTGCATCCTCTTGTTGAAGAGTTCCCTCACCCTTTCGGTATGCCTGAAGAACTCTCTCTTCTTGTACAGGAGGTCCTCTTCGCTCTCGTCACCGTCGATCTGCACGATCTCGGCCAGGGGAGCCTCTCCCCGCTCGATCAGCTCGCCGAGGGATATCAGTTTCTTCAGGATCAGCGGAACGGAAAACGTGGCCATGGTAAGCTGCTGCTTGCGCCTCTCGACCTCTCTGGCGATCTCGACCTCCCCCTCCCTCGTCAGAAGCGGCACGGCCCCCATCTCCCTCATATATGACCTTAACGGATCGTATTCCTCCTTGACATCAAGCTCGCCCTCCTCTTCTTCATACAGTTCCTTCTCTTCAGGTCTCAGACCCGAACCGTCCAAGTCATAGATGGAATCCTCATAGAAGTCAAAGTATTCCTTCATCCGCCCCCCTCCTTGATCAAGAGATTCATCTGATCCTGCAGGTTATTAATCAGGTGTGCCTCTCCTCTCTTCTCGGCGATCCTGATCTCGAGTTCCAGATCCCTCAGCCTCCTTCTCAGTCTTTTGTTCCTGATGGTCCTTATGCAGTCCTTGATGTTTCTTTCAACCTCTTCACTGTCGATGTTGATCCCCATGGCCGCCCCTGTGGCGACCGCAAGCTCGTGCTCGTCAAGCCTATGCGCAACCTCTCCGAGCACTGCAGCAGATGAAGAGTAGAGCTTTTCGAATATGCCCCTGACCTCCGGATCCTCAATCTCGCCCGGGGTTATGCTCTCTCTTATCAGGTCGACGTATTCGGGATAAGAAAGGTATACCCCTAACAGAAACCTTTCGGCAGACATCGGCTGGGAACGATTCCCGTCGTCACGGATCCGGGCCGGGTTCTTTCTCAGGAGATTGAGCTCCTCCCTCAGGAACTGTTCCGAGAGACCGGTCTTTTCCGAGACCTCCCTTGTCAGATCACTCCTTATTATACCGTCTGGCACCTTAGAAATTATAAGTAGTAGGGACCTGACAATGTCAACCCTCTCTCCATGAAGGCCGAGAAAGAAGTCGACAAGCCCCAGCACGTCTCTGAATTTCCGCTGGAAGGCGTCACGGCCGTGCTTCCTCAGAAACGTGTCTGGATCGTCCCCCTTGGGCAGCAACAGCACCTTTGCCACGAAGCCGGCTTCATACAACAGTGAGAGCGACCTCTCCGACGCCTTGATACCCGCATCATCCGAGTCGAACACGAGCAGGACTTTTTTCGTCAGGGCCTTCAGTCTTCCGGCCTGGGCATCGGTCAGTGCAGTACCAAGCGGGGCCACCGAGTTCCTCACTCCATACTGGTGGGAAGTGATGACATCGAGGTATCCCTCCATTATGATCGCGTATCCGCGCCTCCGTATCTCGGCCTTTGCAAGGTTGAGACCGAAAAGCTCGGAAGACTTCTTGAAAAGCAGGGTCTCGGGAGAATTCAGGTACTTGGGACCACGTGCATTGTCGGCAATGGTCCGCCCGCCGAATGCGATCACCTCCCCCCGGATATTAGATATCGGGAAGACAACCCTGTTTCTGAAGGTGTCAAGCCTCCCCCTCTCCGTCTCCTTGCAGAGCCCCGAAGCAATCATATCGCTCTCTGCATAGCCCTTTGCCTTAAGGAACCCGAGCAGCACATTGCCTGCAGGGGCGAACCCTATCGAGAACTCGTCTATCGTCCCGTCCGAGAGCCCCCTCTTTCTGAGATAGTCCCTTGCGCGTGCATTCCTGCGCAACTCGTTCTCATAAAAGTCACAGGCATCCCTGTGCATCTCCAGAAGCCTCTTCCTCAGATTCCCCGCTGCAGACGTCCCGGCCGGGGCCTCTTCAATCCTGATGCCGGCCCTGTCGGCCAGGGCCCTTACCGCCTCGGGGAAGGACATGTTTTCGTACTTCATGACAAAGGTGACGAGATCACCGCCGGCACTGCAGCCGAAACAGTGAAATATCTGTTTGTCGGGGCTCACGACAAACGACGGGGTCTTTTCCGAGTGAAACGGGCAGAGTGCCTTGAAGTTCCGGCCTGCCCTTTTCAGGTCGATATACCCGGCAAGCACTTCCACGATATCAAGACGGGCCTTGATATCCTCAACAACATTGCCTAAATCCATCGAAGGTCTTTTCAATATACGGTGGCAGAGGAGAAAAGTTAAAGCAAACCCTGTTGTTTCAGTCTCTATCCATCGAGATCCCGAGGCAACGGCGTCATCTCCTGACCCTGCTGAACCCTGAGCACTCGATCACCTCTATGGAATCATCTATAACGCTGTCCAGGAGGAGGTTTACGCCTACGTTGTCACTTGCGATGTGTCCGGCGATAACCACGTTCAGATGGTTCTTCTCAGCCTCCTTCCGGTGTTCCTCGCTCAGGTGCATGGCCACTATGGTACTCACTCCACCGGCTGTCAGGCTGCTGAATATCTTCTTGGAACCTTCCGTGCCGCCTGTCATATCCACAAAGATCTTCCCGGCCTTCCTCTTCTCCGAGCCTATGAGCACCTTGGGACCGGCGCCGATCTTTTTTGCACTCCTGTACTCCGGGATCTCCAGCAGCAGTTCGATCACATCCTCTATCCTGTACGGTTTCTTCTCGTCGAACAGTCCCTGAAGGTACGTTGCAACCATGTTGTCAGCCGGAGTATGAAGACACATGAACGGGATGTCAAGGAGCCGCGCGGCATCGACGGCGCGCGTATGATTAACCGGCATCAGTCTCCTCTCGACCTCTTTTATTCTTCCCTCCATAAGGTCCTCGGCTATGTTGATAGGCACACCAAACCTGTGGAGCACGTCGGACTGCATCCTCATGACATCGTAAAGGTGGGCATAGGCCCGACCTTCGGGGTGGTGGGAAAGCAGCATGCTCACAACCCTTCCCTTGGACCTCAGCTGGTCGGCCAGCAGCACCTCGCCAACCTCTATATCTATGCCGGCAAGGATCGTCTTTATCTCCTCGTCACCCGTACCGTGCAGTATCCTGGTGTCGGAGTAAGGGTTCTTGAGCCTCTCCTCGTCGAAGAACTCCCTGTCTTTGTCCTTGAGCTCTTCGAAGGTCTTTCTGACGGATGCCAGTTCCTTGTCTACGGTATCCCGGCCCCTCGGATCGTTGCGTATACCTGCAGCGACGGCCCTCTCATAAAACTCAGCAAGTGTCATCCTGTTTCACCTCATTCTTGTGTGTGTTATCCCCGGCCGGAAGATCTCGGGGCTCCAACCCTCCCCGTATTCCTCCCCCCGCCGGACTCTTTCACGGAGGAGAGATGATCCCGTCCCCTATGATTTCATTATCCGGGGAGGGCGCCGCTGTGGAATCACTTGTTCCCCAGCAGCTCCTTCACCTTCTGACTCACCAGCCTGCCGTCAGCCCTGCCCTTAACGCGAGGCATGAGGCTTTGCATGACCCTGCCCATGTCTTTCATGGAAGCAGCACCGGTCGTCTTTATGGTTTCAAGGATCAAGTCGGCAAGTTCCTCTTCGGACAGCTGCTCGGGAAGATAATCCAGGATAACAGCGAGTTCCCCCTTCTCCTGTTCTGCAAGATCCTGTCTTCCTCCCTTTTCAAACTCGGAAATGGACTCTCTTCTCTGTTTTGCCAGAGTGCCCAGCACCCCGACAACGTCATTCTCGGAGAGACTCCCTTTCTCTATCTCGAGATTCTTCAGCGAGGCCTTGATCATTCTGAGCGTCGAGACCCTGACCTTGTCAGAAGACTTCATCGCAACCCTAAGGTCACTGTCGATCCTTTCAAGTATGGACATCACCTTCCTTGAAACATTCTCATCCTCTTGAGAGCTTTCTTGCGAGCTGCAAGGATCTTCTTCTTCCTCTTGACGCTCGGCTTCTCATAATGCTCCCGCTTCTTGATCTCCGAGAGTATTCCCTCCTTCTCGCACTGTTTCTTGAACCTCTTCAGTGCAACCTCGAAGGATTCATTCTTCCTGACACTCACAGAGGGCATCCACTGACCACACTCCTCTCCTTATATATTTTTTTATAAATAAAATACTATACCAGCAAAACTTTGTCACTGTCAAGAAAACTTGACGACCGCCGTGCCGTGGGCCTCTTCCGGCATGACGGCGCTCCACAGACGCGGAAATGCAAACTTAATCCTTCCTTAATACCACCGTAACATCCACCTGATATCTTAAGGTCGTGGAGGCGTGACGAGTCCATGCTTCAGGAACGCGGACCGTTCCACCTCTGGCAGGAAGTCTTCAAAAAAAACACCCTTTCATGGAGGGCAGCACAAATGAAATGCCCGTTTCTCAGAGACTGGCTGGTATCGTCGTGCAGGGCAGGAGAGACACCTTACATGCCGAGCGGCTTTCAGCTCCTTGAGTACTGCAAGAACAGGACCACAGGAAGTGTCCGTTCTACTCCGACAGGCAGGACCGGGTGAAGGCCCCCCGCATCGCCGGGTCGACACCGGGCTGAGGAGTCCGGTGCGCGGTTGCACGTCGCTGGCATTATCGGCCTTCGACGCTGAAGGACCTGCACTGTTTATCCCAGACAGGATTGCACCCATAACCTGTCCCTCTTCCAAAGGGC
>JAADGG010000079.1 GCA_013152485.1 Nitrospirota bacterium
ATACATGTATAACCCCGGACACTTCGTTTGAACCCGCAAGCAAAGGACCTCCGCTCAGCAGGCTCACCCTGGCACCGGGCTCGAAGTTCTCTCCCGTAATGGTGATACTTGTGGTCGAGACGGTAGTGCCGGTGTCGGGACTTACAGAGCTGACAACGGGAACCTCGGAAAACGACGGCCTGGCCGTCATCAACAGAAAGACACACGGAATCAACAAACAGCAAAACCATACCGAACCGGACTTCTGGTCTCCTTTCATCGTTTACCCCCTTTTGCTGTAACAACCCTGTTGATTACTCCAGGGAGTCCCCCACAATGAGTTTTATCCAGCAGGAGCAGGCCGCTTGATGACCCTTGTCAGGGTTTTCACAACGTGAGGAGGGAACCCGGAGTTAAGAACAGTATAATACGAAACACGGCTGTATTCAAGCGCAGTACGCAATGTCCAGACCCTTGACGGCCTGTTCCCGGAAACCCTTGGGTCTTGAACGTATGGTGCAACAGTACGTGGAGGCCGGATCGGCAATCGAGCTACCGGTAGCATTTATGCTGAAAAAATGTTAAACTTGATCTAAGGGAAAGCTCCGTCCCTCTTAATTGCCTGTCAAATCAAACGACCTGACCGCTGCTCCGTTTTCCCTTACAGAAGCATCTGAAAAAAGACTCGCTCTGCTCGGGGGGGAATGCCGGTATTTTCCAATATCTCTAATATTTTTGTTGTCCGGTAAAAAAACAGGAACTATCAACAACTCGGACAACGTTGTTCTGATAAAAAAACATGATAGGATCTACAAGCCGGCTTGATGCCTGTAGTTACCACATTTTCAATTAGGAGGAGATATGCTGAAAGGGGCGCGACTCAAGACTTTGACGGGGGTGTTACTTCTTCTTTTTTCAGGATTGTGGCTAAACGGCTGTACCGAAGAGACAGCGGTTCTGGGCATGAAACATCAGCAAGGGCATGACAGTGCTGATGAGGCGGAGGTGGAGGTGGTCGCCGTGGCGGGTGGCCGTTTTCATACGGTCGAGCTCAAATCAGACGGCACCGTCTGGGCGTGGGGAAGGAACGAGGCAGGCCAGTTGGGAGACGGCACGACTGTAGACAGCCCGGCGCCGATTGAGGTAACCGGCATCTCGGATGTAATCTCCGTCTCAGCCGGTGTGATGCACACCGTCGCACTTAGAGACGACGGCACGGTATGGACATGGGGAGGCAATGAAAAGGGCCAGATTGGAGACGGCACAACAACAGACAGGGCTGCCCCTGTACAGGTGAGCGGTCTTACGGACGTCACCGCAGTTGCAGCCGGCTCATACCACACCATCGCACTGAAAAGCGACGGTTCGGTCTGGGCATGGGGATGGAATTTGTTCGGTCAGTTAGGGGACGGCACGAGGACTGCCGGGGGCAGCCCGGAGCCGGTACAGGTGAGTGGTCTTACGGACGTCATCGCAGTTGCAGCAGGATATGGTCATACTGTTGCGGTCAAGGCCGACGGTACGGTCTGGGCCTGGGGAGGAAACGGAAGCGGCCAGCTGGGAGAAGGCAGAAAGGTTGTACTCAGCACCACCCCGGTACAGGTGAGCGGTCTTACGGACGTCATCGCAGTTGCAGCAGGATATGGTCATACTGTTGCGGTCAAGGCCGACGGCACGGTTTGGGCCTGGGGATACAACGGAAGCGGCCAGCTGGGAGACGGTACGACCATATCGAAAAGCACGCCCGTTCAGGTGCGCGGCATCACGAATGCGGTTTCGGCGGTTGCCGGTTTCTTTCATACCATTGTCCTTGAAGCCGGCGGCACCGTATGGACATGGGGAAGCAATGAACGCGGTCAGTTGGGAGTGTCAACCACGGAAATCTGTGAAATATATGTAAGCATCTTTGAAGCCCCGGGATATACTTATCCGACGTTGTGCTCCAGTACCCCGGCAGAGGTAGGCGACCTGACGGATGTCGTTACCGTTGCAGCCGGAGGCTTCCATTCCATTGCGGTTAAAAACGGCGGCACGGAATGGGCTTGGGGATACAACGAAGACAGCCAACTGGGAACACCGACGACTGACACTTGCGGTTATGCAGATGAATTCAGTTGCAGTCTCACTCCCCTGCAGGCACGGGACAAGGTACCCGGGACCTTCAGCGTGGGAGGTACGGTCAGCAGCCTGACCGGAACACTGGTACTCCAAAACAACGGAGGAGACGACCTGACAGTAACAGGAAACGGCCCTTTCACTTTTACTGTGGAACTCGAGGACCTCGACACTTATCACATAACGGTCTTATCGCAGCCTTTTGACCAGACGTGCAGCGTCGTCAGCGGCAGGATCGATGCAGCGGATGTAACAGACGTTGAGATCAGGTGTTACACCTTTACTGCCGTCACGGCCGGCGGGTTCCACAGCATCGCCCTTGAAGCCGACGGCACGGTTTGGGCCTGGGGATACAACGAGCTCGGACAGCTCGGCTCGGCGGACGGTAGCGCGTACTCGGCTGTCCCTGTACAGGTGAACGACCTTTCCGAGATCACCTCTGTAGCGGCAGGGTATGGGCACACCCTCGCGTTAAAGGCAGACGGCACTGTATGGGCCTGGGGAAGGAACGCCTCAGGTGAGCTGGGATCGATTACGACGGAAAGCTGCCAACCGGGTGTTTACGCTTGCAGCACCACCCCGGTAGCGGTAAGCGGGCTCTCAGACGTCATAAGCATCGGCGCAGGAGGAGTCTGGAAGCAGGGTTACAGCATAGCGCTCAAATCAGACGGCACTGTCTGGGTCTGGGGAGGCAACATCTTCGGCCAGCTGGCCAATGGAACGAGCGGATACGGTGTTTTCAACATCCCGGAACAGGTTGATACGCTGACAGATATCACCGCCATTGCAGCCGGAGGCTCACATGTCCTCGCACTGAAGGCCGACGGCACGGTCTGGGCATGGGGAAGCAATGAACGCGGTCAGCTGGGAGTAGAGACAACCGAAACATGCACTTACCACTACCCCTGCAGCACCACCCCGGTACAGGTGAGCGGCCTGACGGACGTCTCCGCCATTGCAGCCGGATATGACCACAGCGTTGCGCTCAAATCAGACGGCACTGTCTGGACCTGGGGAGACTACAGTACCCTGACACACGTAAGCGGTCTAACGGATATAATCTCGGTTGCGGCCGGAAAGTCCCATAGCATGGCACTCAAAGGTGACGGCACCGTGTGGGCATGGGGAGGCAACAACAGTGGAGAGCTCGGAGATGGAACCAACACGGACAGCGCAACGCCGGTACAGGTATTCAGCCTTACGGATGTAATCGCGGTTACCGCTGGAGGAGGTCATAGTATAGCGCTCAAATCAGACGGCACCGCCTGGGCGTGGGGAAACAACAATAGCGGCCAGCTGGGCAACGCAACCCTGGAGCGCAGCTCCACGCCGGTGCAGGTAGAGACACCTTAACCCCGTCCTCTGTGGTGCATCGTCCGGCCAGAGCGAGAGACGACGGGTCGATCTCGCTCTGGCCGGCCTATCAGAAGAGACCGGTGTGAATCTGCCGTATCGCCCTGGATGATAATTTCCAGTGAGCGGAATATGATAGAATGGTATACCGGCCGTGGAGACACGGGCCGGAAGATGTCACCGGAGAAAAAAGGAGGAGGGAGCTCATGAAACATCTGGCTCACTTACTTGTACTTTCCATGCTGTTCACCGCCCTGTCGGCGGCAAGCCCGCTTGATGCCGAGGGGCAGGAGGATGCGTGCAAGGAAAAGGGCGTCGTGGTGAAGAACCTGACAACGCTCGACCGCTGGTACAAGAAAAACGGCGGCGACTGCTTCAAGTGGAAACTGAACAAGATCTTTGTAATCAAGCCCGGGGACACCGTCGAGATATTTTCCGACCTCACTTGCGAAACGACGTACTGCAAGGAGATCGACTTCGAGAAGTATCTCTCATACGATTCGGACGGTGACTGCCGTGTGAAGATAATACCCGGCTGTACCCTGTCCGACATGTGACCGCCTGGGCGGCTCAGAGTTCTGACAGGAGCTTTTCGGCCACCTTCCTGTTCATGCCCTCCACGGCGGCTACTTCTTCGACCGAGGCCCTCTTGATGGCCTCGACGGAACCGAAGCGCCTGAGCAGGGCGAGTCTCCGCTTCTTACCGATCCCCGCTATGTTCTCGAGCCTCGACTCGAGGAGCCCCTTGCCACGGAGTCTTCTGTGAAAGCTGATCGCAAACCTGTGCACCTCGTCGCGGATACGCCTCAGGAGGAGGGAGTCCGGGGAACCGTCCTCAATGAGTACACTCGTACCGTCAGGGAGGAACACCCTGTCAGGCCCCTTTGCTATTGCGACCACGTCAACCTCCCGAACCTCTCTGCCCGTCAGCTCGGACAGGGCGCTCAGGGCTGCCTCCAGGTGCCCCTTTCCACCGTCTATCAATACGAGGTCCGGCAGGTTTCCATCGAGGTTCCTGACCGTACGGACGATGATCTCCCTCATCATGGAGTAGTCGTCCATCCCGCTTACATCCCTTATCTTGAGACGCCGGTAGAGCTCTTTCCTGAACTCACCGTCCTCCCACCAGACAAACCCACCGACGGAGTGGCTGCCGAATATGGTGGAGACATCGAAGGCACCTATGGAGCCGGGAGTCTTTCTGAGTCCGAACCTGTGCCTGAGCCTCTTCATCACCTCCCTTGTTGCCGCGCCTTTCCTTGCAAGCATGACAAGCCTTGCATTCTCCGAGGCCATCCCGACCAGGTCTTTCTTCTTGCCCCTCTCGGGGAGCCGGATCCTCACCCTCCCCCCCCTCTTTTCAGACAGCCACTTCCTTAGCCCTTCTATGCCCGCGGGCCTCACCTGGACCAATATCTCGTCAGGCGGAATGATCTCCTTTGCATAAAACAGGGTAATGAACTTTTCGAAGAGTTCTTCGCCCGGAATGAACTCCGTGTCCTTGATATGGAAATCCTTTGCACTTATCAGTATACCGTTCCTTATGAAGAAGACCTGAAAGACCGCATCGACCCCCTCGCGGTAAAACCCGATCACATCGATATCCCCAAGCTCGGGAGAGACGACCTTCTGAGACTCGAAGGCCCCCCTCAGGGCCTGCAGCCTGTCCCGTATCTTCGCGGCCTCTTCAAACCTCAGCTCCTCTGCATGCTTCTGCATCCTCGCCTCCAGGTCCTCCAACAGCTCCTTTTTCTCACCCCTCAGGAACCTCTCGACCTCCCTGACGGCCTTGAGGTACTCCGTCCTGGAGACAAGCCCCGCACACGGAGCAGGACACCTGCCCATCTGGTACTGGACACAGGGGCGCATGGGCCTGTCGAGCCTGTAGCGGCAGGGCCTGATGTTGAAATGCCTCCTTACGAAGGCGAGCGTCTCCCTCACCGAAGAGGCAGGGATGTAGGGCCCGAAATAGAGAGAGCCGTCCTTCGTTATCCTCCTTACGACCTCGAGGCGCGGCCACTCCTCTTTGATCGTCAGTTTGAGGTAGGGGTAGTTCTTGTCGTCCCGCAGTATGACGTTGTAGCGCGGCTTGTGCTGCTTTATGAGGTTTGCCTCGAGAGCCAGGGCCTCCACCTCGGTCTCCGTAACCACGAAGGCAAAGTCCCTCACCCGCCTGATCATGGCGGCCTTCCTCGGATCAAGGTTCGCAGACTGCTGAAAGTAGCTCTTCAGCCTGTTCCGGAGGTTCCTCGCCTTGCCCACATAGAGGATCCTCTCCTTCCCGTCCTTGAACATGTATACACCGGGTTTTTCAGGAACGGTCCTCAGTTTCTCTGACAGGTCGGCCTGGACTTCCATGGTACCCCTATTTTAACTCAAAAACCGTCGTGCCTGGTTTGTGCTGCCGGTCTCCGGCCCTCAGGCCAGAAGCACCGACACGAGGCCGACAAGGTAGATGCCGTCAAAGACCCCTGCGCCGCCTATGCTAAGAAACGGGGCCCTCAGCCTCCGTATCTGGGGAAGCCGCAGCAGGTCAGCCCCTATCAGCGTACCCATCACTCCCGATATGTAGGCAACCTGGGGTGCATGCTCCCTTGCCATCAGGACCGCTGCAACGGCGGATATTATCGGCGGCACAAAGGCCGGCATGACGACGCCGACGCCCTGCACGGGCTTGCTCAGAAAGAAGGCGGCCAGTGACGTGACGGCAGTGGCGGCAAAGGCCGTGGAGAGGGGCACCTGTCTCAGGAGGTAGAGGCTGAGGAGGCCGGGGAGGATGGCTCCTCCAACGTTTACGGCGATCACCCGTTCGGAAATCCTCGGAAGCCTTATGCCCATGAAGCTGTAAAGCATGGTGGACACCTCGTCGAGCGGCAGGGGATCCACGACCTCCTCCCGGAGCAGCGGGATGTTTATGCTGCTTCCGAACAGGCAAAGCAGGAAGAAGAGGTACCCGCATACCGGACTCAGTCCCAGCTTGGCAAAGGCCACAGCCGGAGCAAGGACGACGAGTAGCGGAATCAGCAGGAGAAAGAGGATGAAGAGCATCAGGGAGACGGGTAAAAACAGCATACCGTTAACATATCAATTACGCCGGAAAAAAGCAAGCCCGGCAGGCCCGCCCTTTTCATCTTGCCATCATCCCCGGTAAAAAGTTAAAGTAAAATTCATCATCTCTTCGGGGAGGAACCCTATGCCGATTTTTGGTGAACTCTTCATAAGCGAGCTCCTTAAGAAACCGATCCTCGACTTCAAGGGGGACAGTCTCGGCAATCTCAAGGACATCATCATCGTCCGGGGGGAGCCCCTCCCGGTGGTGAAGTCCCTGATCGTATCGAGGAAGAAGAAAGGGTTCGTGGTCCCCTGGGAGACGATGACCATATTCAACAAGAGGATTATGGCCTCTTCCCTGAGCACCGACGCCCTTGCCGACTATGAACCCTCTGACGAGGACCTGCTCGCCGTCAGGGACATCCTCGACAAACAGATCGTCGATGCCACGGGGGCAAAGGTGGTGAGGGTGAATGACATAAAGCTCGAGGGCTTCGAGGGAAAGGCCGTGCTGGTGGCAGTGGACGTGGGTATGAGGGGAATCCTGAGGAGGCTCGGCATCGAGCGGCAGGGAAACGAATTCTTCAAGCTCTTCAGGGTGGAGCTGCCGCACAACCTCATAAGCTGGACATACATACAGCCTCTCGAGCCCAAGCTCAAGACAATCGCCCTGACCGTCCCGAGGCAGATGGTCGCCAACCTGCACCCTGCAGACATCGCCGAGATCATAAGCTCTGTATCGAGAGAGGAGGGGACGAGCCTGTTTACGGACCTCGACCTGAAGACCGCAGCCGAGACACTGTCGGAGCTCGAGCCCGACGTGCAGGCGAGCATAATAACCGAGATGGAGCCGGACAAGGCATCCGACATCATCGAGGAGATGCCTCCGGATGAGGCGGCCGACATACTCGGAGACCTGCCGACCGAGAAGATGAAGGCACTGCTTGAGAGGATAGACCAGGAAGACGCAGAAGACATACAGGAACTGCTCGAACATGAAGAGAACACCGCGGGAGGCCTGATGACCAACGAGTTCATCGCCTATGAGCCGCAGATCAGGGTCTCGGAGGCGATGGAGAGATTCAAGAAAGACGCCGCCGAGATAGAGACCATCTACTACATATATGTAATCGACAGCGAAGAGCGGCTGGTGGGGGTCCTCTCCTTGAGGGAACTCCTCCTTGCGGATCCGGAGAAGACCCTTTCGGACATAATGGTCACAAATCTGAAGACCCTCGGTCCCGAGGACGACGAAAACGTCGTGGCGGCAGCCATATCGAAGTACAACCTCGCTGCGATACCGGTCGTCGACAAGGACAACGTTCTGCTCGGGATAGTCACGATGGACGACATAATAGACAGGATCCTGCCGCCCAAGGCGAAGCGAAAGCGCAAAAAGGTCTGAGCCCGTCCCGGTCGGTGCTGTGGTCATGCTGTGCGATTTGCACGTTCCTGTTAATCGTTTCCGAACGAAATAGACGGCAGACAATGCCGCGGGCAAGCTTATGAAGAAATATTTCAAGAAAATAGCTCTCTTTTTCTCTGTGCTCGGCCCGGGGATAATCACCGCAAACATCGACAACGATGCAAGCGGGATCACCACCTACTCGGTTGCGGGCGCGCGGTTCGGCTACGCACTGCTCTGGACGCTGCTCCCGACCACCGTGTCGCTGATAGTGGTGCAGGAGATGATCGCCCGCATGGGGGTCGTAACCGGCAAGGGGCTCTCCGACCTCATAAGGGAAAACTTCGGGGTGAAGGTCACGTTCTACATGATGGTGGGACTCTTCATCGCGAACCTCGGGACAACCACGGCCAACCTCGCCGGCTGGGCTGCAAGCATGGAGATCCTCGGGTTCAGCAAGTACGTAATGGTCCCGATAGGAGCGACCGCCATATGGCTGCTCGTGACAAAGGGGACCTACCGTACGGTGGAGCGGGTGCTCCTGCTGGCATGCATAATCTACATCGGCTATGTGGTGTCCGGCATCCTGGCAAAACCGGACTGGTCGCTCGTACTGAAGAGGCTCGTGGTGCCCGAGATAAAGACGGACCCGGAGTACATCATGCTGACCATCGCCATAATCGGCACGACCATAACGCCGTGGATGCAGTTCTACCTCCAGTCCTCCATTGCCGAGAAGGGGATCAAGAAGAAGGACTACGGGGCCTCAAGGCTCGATGTGGTGCTCGGTTGCAGTATCACGGACCTGATCTCGTTCTTCATCATCGTCACCTGTGCGACGGTGCTCTTCCCGGCAGGCATAAGGATAAACGAGGCGAGCGAGGCAGCCATGGCCCTCGAGCCCTTTGCGGGGAGTTTCTCTTCCCTCATCTTCGCAGTGAGCCTTGCAAACGCCTCCCTGCTCGGTGCAATCATCGTACCCCTTGCGACCGCCTACTATACGTGCGAGGCTATGGGATGGGAGGCCGGGGTGAACAAGACCTTCAAAGAGGCCCCGCAGTTCATGTGGATCTACACCTCCATCGTCATCATCGCATCACTCCTGGTCATGATCCCCGGGGCCCCGCTCGTCACGCTCATGGTCCTCTCATCTGTCGTAAACGGTCTCATCCTCCCCTTTGTCCTCTTCTATGCCCTGAAGCTGGCCAACAACAGGAAGCTCATGGGCGAATACACCAACTCCCGGCTCTTCAACATAGTCGCGTGGGCCACCGTCAGTGTCATCGTGGTCCTCACCGCATGCATGCTGCTCTTCATCTTTGTGCTATAATTACAGTACCGGGTGGGGGGCGTTACGATCACCAGCCACCACAGAGGGAATGCAAGGCGGAGGAACCACAACAGCAGGCGCAAAGAGGACCGAGGCATGTTCAAAAGCATCGAATGGGCGGATGACAGGGTCCGGATCCTTGACCAGAGCAGGCTGCCCCATGATCTGACATACATAGAATGTACTGACTACAGAATGGTGGCGGATGCCATAAGGACGCTCAAGATCCGGGGAGCTCCGGCCATAGGGATCGCCGCCGCGATGGGCGTGGCCCTTCACGCACAGCATGTAAAGGCTGCTTCTTTCGAAGAGCTCCTGGACGCTCTCTCTCCCGCAATTGACGAGATGATCTCCACACGGCCGACAGCGGTCAACATACGCTGGGCCATGGAGAGGCTTAAAACCCTCCTGAAGAAGAACCGGCACCACGGGGTCGATGCACTGAAGAGGCTGATAGTTGAAGAGGCCCGGTCGATACTCGCCGAAGACATCGCCGTAAACAGGGCCATCGGCAAGTGGGGCGCCGAATTCATCAGGGACGGCGCAACCGTCCTGACCCACTGCAATGCCGGAGCGCTCGCAACAGGCGGCTACGGTACGGCCACGGCGGCAGTGCTCGTCGCAAGAGAGCAGGGAAAAGACGTCCAGGTCATAGCTGACGAGACGAGGCCGGTGCTCCAGGGGGCAAGGCTGACCACCTGGGAGCTCATGCAGGCAGGCGTGCCCGTGACCCTCATAACCGACAACTCCGCCGGTGCCTTGATGAGAAAGGGAGTGATAGATCTCTGCATGGTGGGGACGGACCGAACCGTGAGAAACGGAGACGTTGCAAACAAGATAGGCACCTACTCCGTGGCTGTGCTCGCAAGGGAGAACGGCGTTCCCTTCTATGTCGCAGCCCCCTTCAGCAGCATCGACTTCTCTCTCGCCTCGGGCGACGAGATACCGATAGAGGAGCGTCCTGCCGACGAGGTAACCCATATATGCGGATGCCGGATCGCTCCGGAGGGGGTGAGGGTCGTCAACATGGCCTTCGACATCACCCCCGCAAAGTACGTAACCGCCATAATAACGGAGAAGGGGGCCTTCAGGCCTGAAGACCTGGAAAAACTGGCTGACGGGGGAGCAAATCTCTCGGAGTTGAGGTTGAAGTCTTGACTTTAGAGTCAGATATCCCATATCATGTCATCTGTATGTTATGCTATGTGTAACAAATTTTACAGATACCCCCAAAATGTAAGGTATGCCAGAACTAACCTGTGATGTAAACACGGTCTTTTCCACCTATTCAGGAGAGCTTGGCAAGGTAGAAGCCGAACTCCTGAACCTGTTCAATAGTTCAGCCCTGATGATACCCTCCATCGGAAGCCATGTGGTACGGAGCGGTGGAAAGAGGCTCCGTCCGCTCTTCCTGGTCCTCGGTGCGGAGCTGTGCGGCTACAGGGGACATTCCAGGATAGTGCTGGCCAGTGTCATCGAGGCCATACACACGGCCTCCCTGCTCCATGACGACGTGGTCGACAGCGCGGAGCTGAGGAGGGGCAGCCCCACTGCACACTCGGTCTGGGGTAACCAGATAGTGGTGCTCGTAGGGGATTTCCTCTACTCCAACGCCCTGAGGGTGGCCGTCAACCAGAAGAACCAGAAGATCATGGAGGCGCTCTCTGAAGCGACTGCAAGGATGACCGAGGGAGAGCTGCTCCAGTTGAGCAAGATAGGAGACCCGGAGATAAACGAGGCAGAGTACCTGCAGATAATATCCGCCAAGACGGGCGCCCTAATTTCCGCAGCATGCAGGATCGGCGCGATCCTCGGCAACAAGGAGAAAAGGTATGAGGAGGCCCTCTCGAGCTTCGGCATGAAGACCGGTATGGCGTTTCAGATGATGGACGACATACTCGACTACATGGCCGTGGAGTCACGGCTCGGCAAGCGGCCCGGTAAAGACCTCGAAGAGGGAAAGATAACCATGCCGCTCATATACCTGCTCCAGGTATGTGACGAGGACGAGAAGCGGGAAGTGAAGGAGATAGTGACCGGCATGGGGACCGACAGGGGAAACGAGGAGAGGCTGGCGAGACTCTCGGTCCTCTTCAGGAAATACAACATCATAGAAGAATCGATGAACCGTGCCAAGGGTCTTGTGCAGGAGGCGAAAGAGGCCCTTGGGGTCTTTGCCGCTTCACCTGTCAGCGAGGCGCTCTCATGCCTCGCAGATTACGCCCTTTACAGGAGCAGCTGATGCACCCCCTGGTGTCTCTTGCCAAACGGGCCGTTGAGGAGTATGTCAGGCACGGACACGTAATCGACCCACCAGAAGATCCGACACCACAGATGCGGGAAAAGGCCGGTGTCTTCGTATCACTCAAAAAGGACGGTCAGCTCAGGGGCTGCATAGGCACCTTCGCCCCCACAACGGCGAGCGTGGCAGAGGAGATTATCAAGAATGCAATAGCTGCAGCCACTCAGGACCCGAGGTTCGCACCGGTGGAAGAGGAGGAACTGGAGTCGATAACCTACTCTGTCGACGTGCTCTCGGAGCCGGAACCGGTTACGGACCCGAAAGAGCTCGATCCCAAGCTCTACGGCGTCATCGTGGTCAAGGGGCTGCAGAAGGGGCTGCTGCTGCCGGACCTCGAAGGGGTCGACACCGTGGATGAACAGTTGCGGATAGCCAAGATGAAGGCGGGGATATCCCCCCTGGACGAAGAGTGTGAAATCTACAGGTTCAGAGTAAAAAGGTACCATTGAACGAAAAGACCAGACTCGAACAGGAGCTTGAGAGGGTTCAGAACCAGGGCAAGCAGTGGAGAGGCATCGTTGTCCTGCTCGTCGCCCTGTTGCTGTTCGCAGCCCTCTACATAGTCAGCCTCCGACAAAAGCTGTACGACGCCCATGAGACGCTGCGGGCGCTTAACCTCGAAACCGATACCCTGAGGCTCGAGATAGAGACCTTGAAGCTCGATGCCGCGAGGTGCTCAGACGCGGCTGAGACCGTTGAAGGGCCTGCGGCAGAGGGAGTGGATACCAGAGCAGGGGAAGAGGGCGGCGAGTCCGCCGCGAACGAGAAGGACCTTCAAACCCGATCCGTTGAATGAATACCGAAGAGGCTGATTTCATCAGGGAGGTGGACGGGCTGCACGCAAGGCTCGGAACGCTGGAGCCGCACGAGTTGCTGGGCATCCAGGAGGGGGCCGACGCAGAGACACTCAAGCGCAGCTACTACAGGATGGCCCGCCGTTTTCATCCCGACCGTTATTACAGCCACGAGGAAGACGGCCTGCGGAACAAGCTGACCGACATCTTTGAAGCCATAAGCAAGGCGTACGAGACACTGAAGAACGGTTCCGCGGCTGACGCACCCTCCTCCTACGAAACAGAGCCACCCGACACAGGGCCTCCCGCGCATGAGAGGGCGGTACAGGCCGAGGAGCAGTACAGGAGGGGAATCCGCGAGTACAAGACCGGCAACTACTGGCAGGCGATAGATGCTTTCGGATGGGCGACCCGCCTGAATCCGGACAAACCGAAGTACTGGAGCCGCCTCTCCCTTGCACTGACAAGGATACCCGGAAGGCTCAAGCAGGCGGAAGAGGCGCTCCGCGAGGCCATACGCCTCGAACCCTTCAATGGGGAACACCATGCCCGGCTCGGACGGATCTATCTGAAGGCCGGCCTCAAAAAGCGCGCAAGGACGCACTTTGAGAAGGCCCTCAAGTTCGACTCCGGAAACGAAGAGGCATTGAAGGGGCTCGAAGAGCTCGGCCCTCCCGGTTAGAACTCGGGAAAGACCTTTATCGTCAGGCTGCCTGAACCGTTGACCTGACAGCTCGCAGCGAGTATTCCTCCCTCAATGTACTCCAGATGAAAGTCTCCGTACCCTTGGGCCACGAGGCTCTTTGCATTGGCAGGACAGCCCTCCTCGCACCCCACAACCCCCCTTACCATCTTTGGAAGCAGGCCCTCTATGTTCAGCCCGTCCAGCTGCACACCCTTCCTGCCTGCAAACTCCCGTATCTGCGCAATCACCCCTGCCGTATCCATGTGAAAGGGGTTCTCCACGGTTATTGAAAGAGCTTCTCCTCCGACAGTGACTTCTATATCCATCAGCCCTCCTTTATTCCGAGTATATTCCTTTCCCTGACGAGGACGTACTCCTCGCCGTCGAGCTTTATGTCCCTGGCGGCCCAGGACTCATACAGCACCTTCTGTCCGGGCTTCACCTCAGTGGCCACAAACCTCTTCTCTCCCCCTGCGGCATCCTCCGGCTCCTCGTAGTACCCGGGCCCAACGGCAACGACGACCCCCTCCTTCGGCCTCTCTTTTACAGTATCAGGGATTACGATCCCGGCCGGCGTCTTCTCCTCCTTCTCGATCCTGAGCAAAACCCAGTCTTGAAGCGGCCTCAGCTTCATAGTGTCAACCTCCCCGTGTGTTTTTTTGGTCAGGCTACGGCCGTCCTGCTGGAAAGAACGTCCTTCACCTCCTTCAGTATCTCCTCCACAGGCGGAATATCACTGAACCACTCCCTGCCTGTTATCTCGTTCGTGCAAGAGGCATACACCTGGGAGATCAGCTCCCGGAGCCTCTGCGGAAGGGGCTCCGGCGCCTCGTTGACGAGCTCCTTCCAGCGCATCCTGTCCGCCTCCTTCGCCTTCTCGACGGCATGATACCACTTCGTGTTCCGGTAATAGATCCTTGCGATCTCCTTGCTGACGGGTATCCCCTTGTACGTAAACCTGCACTCATCGAGGGTCCCGAGGACGTCCACCAGCATCAGCCTCCGTTGAGGATCAAAGCCGAGCTCTATCTTTCCGTCTTCGTTCTTCAGCCCTATCCGTGAAAACTCTTCCGTGATCATCCTGTTGACATAGATGGCGACCCTCTTTATCTCCTCCAGCTCTCCCTCCGACAGCCCTGCAATACGCCGGGCCTCTTCCCACGAGATGTAACGGTCGGTGATCTCGAGCTTTGTCGATACATCGAGTATGGGTTCGTCGAGTTCCTCGCCGGGTACGGGCATCTCCTCGAGCCCGAAGTCCTCGGGCCGCACCTCCCCGCTCCTCAGGCGTTTGAATACGCTGCTCCCCTCTGGAAGTGAGTTCCTGTATATGATCTCGAGGGGAATGAGGAAATTCCCCTTCTGGCCCTCGTAGCAAGAGTAGTCGTATGCGCCGTCGCGGAACCCCGGCTTGAGGACCCTCAGCAGCCTTATCTCCATCGTGGTGGAGGGGCCCTTCAGTTCAAAGAGGGGCTTGCTCCTGTCATCCTCGACAAGACCTATATAGTGTGTCTTCATCCCTGCCTCTTCCAGCTTCTCGAAGAAGTACGCGCTCAAAAGGGCGATGGAGGCTCCCTTGTCAGGGATGAGGTCGGGCATCTCGCCCCAGTCGAACACGGAGTATCTGTCAGAGAAGTGAAACCTTCCTGTTCCAGGCACGTCCCCTTCAGGCGGCCTTACGACTTCGAGGTCCTTGACACTACCCACCGCGCACCTCCTCGTCGTCCCTCTCTATGCGCTCCCGCGCGTCGGCCTGGTATCTCTTCACCCTCTCCTGAACGGCCGGCTCCCTGAGCCCGAGTATCTTCGCCGCTGCAAGGGCCGCTCCCTCCGGCTCGAGGACCACCATGGGAGCCACAGCCGAGGGCATCCTGAGACTGGAAAAGATGTCCGCCCCGCCAAAGCTGTCACTGTAGGGGGGGCAGGCAATGACGGGACAATGTGTCTGGGCGTCGGTAAAGCCGCTCAGTGCATTGCTCCTGCCTGCAACCGTGATGAAGACCACGTCCTCTTTCTCGTACTCTTTTATGACATCATAACAGCGCATCGGCGCCTTGTGTGCCGATGCTATCCTCAACACCGCCTCGATCCCCAGCACCTCGAGAGCAGCGGCTATCCTCTCCGACCACTTAAGGTCGCCCTTTGAACCCATTATGATCACAACTTTTCCCACCCCGTTGCCTCCTTGGAATGCTCGTCGGTCGCGTCCGTCTCCTGCTGACCCGACCCGAATTAGAGAGATAGAACTCGGATATTATAACCGATTCTCACAAAAAAATAGCACCGTTTCATCATTCCGGGTCAATCGTGTCCGGTAAAAACCACTGTAACCCGTTCATGACGCAGGATCGAGTCCGGCATGACAAACTGCCGCCTGGATGAAGAGGCCCGATTATGGAACGGGAGCAATATGACAGACTCTGAACGGTTTCAATTTCGCAGCAAATTCACCCGGATGGTGAATTGCGAAATTCCCTCGGAGTCCCGGCCGGACGCCGGTACGGCAGGGAGATGAAAAATCGACATCCCCTGTCCTGTAGGGACTCAAAAATCAAGCTTCAAGATTCAAGATTCAAAACTCGAGGTCATCAGCGCGCGGTAAATCCCTCAAACCGTCGGTCAAGGACCTGCACGGTCTATCAGATCGTATTGCTTTCCAGTACAAAAACATGATAAAAATCATAACCATATTCCGGCCCAAAGGCATAAAATAGACAGAGTATGTCGTCCTGCAACAGACAAGACCGCGAAATCCGGCCGTCCCGGGAGAGGAGCCACCTCAGGGTCATTCGGTACCTGGTACAGTGGAGCGTGGTCCTTACGGTGATCTCCGGCGGCATGGGCCTTCACAGGTTTCTCGAAAGCCTCGAGGCGGCGAGAGAGCCCCTTTTCGAAAAGCCCCTCTCGGTCGAAGGGTTCATGCCGATAGGGGCGTTGATGGCCCTCAAGCTCTGGATAGCGGAGGGCATCTTCGACCCGGTCCATCCCGCTGCACTCGTCATATTCATCTGCGCGCTGGTTCTTTCCCTGCTTCTGAAGAAGGGCTTCTGCGGCTGGATATGTCCGGTGGGCACGGTTTCAGAGCTCACCTACAAGGCGGGCCGGCGGGTATTCGGCAGGAACTTCTCCCTGCCCCGGTATGTCGATTATCCCCTAAGGTCGGTGAAATACGTGCTGATGGCCTTTTTCCTCTACATAATCGTATTGAAGATGTCTCCCCAGTCCATCAGGGCCTTTCTGTTCACCCCGTACTGGATGGTGGCGGACCTGAAGCTCCTCGTATTCTTCACGGAGATGTCGGCAGTGACCCTCGCCGTGCTCGCGGTCCTCTTCATCTCGTCGCTCCTGGTCAGAAACTTCTGGTGCCGTTATCTCTGTCCCTACGGTGCGCTGCTCGGGCTCCTGAGCCTGATGAGCCCTGTAAAGGTGACGAGATACCCTCCGAGGTGCATCCACTGCCACAGGTGTACGAAGAACTGCCCGGCCATGCTGCCGGTTGAAGACAGGGAGCGGCTCTATTCCCCCGAGTGCACCGGATGCCTCACCTGCATAAGCCGGTGCCCTGCCGAAGGAGCGCTCGACCTCGCCCTGCCGGGCCGGAGATGGATAAGCCCCCTCGTTCACATCCTGCTCGTCATAACGATCTTCTGGGGCGGCATCACGGTTGCAAAGGCAACAGGACACTGGAAGTCCGGCGTCGGCTTAGAGGATTACAAAAAGATCGTTCCACACCTTCGGGAACTCGAACATCCGTAGAAGCGCTCCGGCTAACCGATGAGCCTCTCGAGCCTCGCCTTCTGTCTCTCGAGCGTCTTCTGGCCCTCTTCGATCGTGTTCAGGATCCTCTCCTTCACGTCCCCGGACATCTCCTTGCCCCTGGAGATGAGTTCCGAGGTCTTCTCGTTCAGATCCTCGATGAAGTCGCCTATGGTATCGATCGTCTCCTCAGCCACCTCGCGAGCCTCTCTTCCGACCTTCTTTGCGGTCCTCGAGATGTCGCGCCTCGTCTTCCTGCCCGACTGTGGTGCATAGAGGAGCGCAATCAAAGAACCGACGAGTCCCCCGACGAGAAACGCCCCTGCAACTTTGGCCAAGTCCTCCCTCTCCATGACAGTCCCTCCTTTTGAGTCCATGTATTGCCTGTAACACTATTTTACACCAACGGGGTCACGCAGGGAACCGAAAAACCTCAAGACCTCGTTGAGATCGAACTTATAGCTTATCCCGAAGGAAAAGACGTCTTCGCCGTAGTTGTCCTCCCAGCACGGCTTGTTCGTCAGGCCGCCGTTGGACAGGTGAGTGTATGTAACGTATGGATGCCATCTCCCCGCCCTCAACCCGGTCCTCGCCCTGATGAGGAAATTGGCGTTGGAGCCGAGCCTCGGACATTCCCCCTCTTCTATGTTCATCGACGACCTGTCCACGTAGGCCACACCAAAGCCTCCAGCTATAACGGCCCTGCCGAACCGTGCCTCTGCACCGAGATTTCCCCCGACCCAGCCTGCACCGTCGAAGATCCCGCCGAGGACCTCCGTATACATCCACCTCTTCGGGATCCATTCCGGTCTGCCGCGTACCCCGACGGTCCATATGTCCTCTGACCTGGCGAACGCCGGGCTCCACGGAGAGTCACCATTGCTCAGCAGGTCTCCCCTGCCGTACTCGGCAAAGGCCTCCATTGCCGAGACATCGTCAGAGAGAGCAATCAAGGCGACAGCGAGAAACAGGACAAGCCATGCAGCCTTAAGTAGTTTTTTCACGGCCCTTCCGTCCATGTCCCCCGCTGAAAACTTCAATGCTGACGGTTCACCATACTCTCTATAAAACCGGTCCATACCGAATACCCTTCGTTGCTCAGGTGCACTCCGTCCTCCAGGAAGTACTCCTTGACGGCCCTGCCCCGTGCATCCGTAAAGAGGCCGTAGAGGTCGATGTAAACAGCCCCTGTATCCTCGGCCATCTCCTTTATGGTGCGGTTGACCCGCCGTATGTCTTCATCGGCTATCCACTCGATCATTATGGGCAGGATGCTGTGGACGTGGACAACGGCCTCCGGGTAGGCTTCAGACAGACTCACTACTATATCCCTGTAGGAATCGATGAAATCGAAGTCCTCCATCGCCACATTGTTCGTCCCGGTCATTATGAAGACGAGGTCGGCCCTGCGGTATTTACGCGTGATCGCGCCGAGTCTCCCGAGCAGCCCCTCGACCGTCTCTCCGGCCACACCGAGGCCCGCCACCCTGTGGCCCGGAAACCTCTTCTGCCAGTCGAAAAACTCTATGAGAGAGTGTCCGAGAAAAAGGATGTCCTTTGATTGCATGTCGTTATGCCTGGCCTTCTGCTGTACGGCTCGGGAGGATTATCAGACTTGAATACCTGGAAAATCTGCATAGCCGAATATCTGTCACGGCACTCCGATGAAGTTGTCCATGGTGGGCAGGGACGGAATCGAACCGCCGACACGAGGCTTTTCAGGCCTCTGCTCTACCGACTGAGCTACCTGCCCGCTTCCGGATGATCACACGGGACAATAAAATAAAAGTGATGATTATGATAAAATAATCAATCTGAAAAAGGCAATTTCATCAGCAAAGAGGTCCATGAACAAACTGCCCAAGATCAACCTCTCGAGGTATTTCCCTGCCGTCCTCTCGGGAACAGCCCTCGTACTCTCTTATCCGACCTACAACCTGTCCGCGCTCGCCTGGATATGCATCGTACCGTTCCTGATATCGCTCTACAGGATGGAAGACCGTACGGCCTTCCGTGCAGGCCTCCTTTTCGGGCTCCCGTACTTCTTCGGCACCCAGTCGTGGATATATTACTCGGTGAACCACTACGGAGGTGTGTCGCTGCTTCCCAGCCTCCTGATAGTGCTGCTGCTGAGCCTGTACGAGAGCCTGTACACCGCGGTATTCGGCCTCTTCTTCTCAAAGGCGGTGAGGAGAACAGACCTGCCGTTGACCTTGATAGCAGTTCCGCTATGGTCTTCCCTCGAGTACATACGAGGATACCTCTTCTCGGGCTTTCCATGGTCCCTGCTCGGTTACACCCAGTACAGCGCACTGCCCCTCATACAGATCTCCGACATCACAGGTGTCTACGGCGTCTCCTTCCTCGTCATCCTCGTCAACGCCTCCCTTGCAGACCTCTACCTTCTCAAGGTGCGGCAGAGGGAAAAACCCCTCTTCCCGGCCTGGAAGACCATGACCTCAACGGCGGTCACGGCCCTCCTGATAGCAGCAACCATGATCTACGGTATTTACAAGTTGAGGTACTTCAGCACTGAACGGGTTGACACCGAACGGGTACGGATAAGCATCATACAGGGCAGCATCGAGCAGGACAAGAAATGGAACCCCGCATATCAGCGCAGGGTCTTCGACACATACAAACGGCTCACCAAGGAGGCACTCGAGGACGGCCCCGACCTGGTCGTCTGGCCGGAGACCGCACTTCCGTTCTACTTCGGCATAGATGACCGCACCGAGGAGCTGAAGGAGTTCGTGAAAGACTCCGGCGTGCCCCTCCTGACCGGTACGGTCCTTATCAGGAACAGACCCCTGGGTAAAGAGAACGGAACCGGACGTACGGACAGGGGCTACACACTCTCGAACAGTGCCGTCTTGATCGACGGCTCTGGAAACCCGGTCTACTTTTATGATAAAATACACTTGGTGCCTTTTGGTGAATATGTTCCCCTGAAAAACACCCTTTTCTTTCTCGACAAGCTCGTAGAGGGTATAGGTGACTACACGCCTGGCAGGAATTACGTCAAGGCCGATTTGACCTGGGGGCAGTTCAGCACGATCATCTGTTACGAGGCCATATTTCCGGGCCTTGTCAGGAAGTTTTTCAGACACGGGGGGAATCTCATAGTAAACATAACGAACGATGCCTGGTTCGGGACTACCAACGGGCCTTACCAGCATTTTTCGATGTCGGTCTTCCGGGCGGTAGAGAACAGAAAACCCCTGGTACGGGCCGCAAACACCGGCATATCGGGATTCATAGATCCAACGGGTAGGGTGGTGGAGAGAACGGGACTGTTTGAAGAGACGCACATTACCGGCGACGTCACGATAGGTGACGAGACGAGCTTCTATACAAGGTTCGGCGATCTCTTCAGTTTCCTGAACATCACGCTTGCCGCCCTGATCTTCTTGAGACTGTTTGTGCGGTTGTGACACGGGAAAAAAACAACAAGGGCCTGAGCGGCGATACGCCGTGCGGGGCCGTACGATACGAAAGGACATAAACAAGGAGGAGAAAAGATCCATGATCAACGAAAAAGAGATAAAAGAGGAGCTGAAAGCACTGAGGAACAAGATCGAAGACCTACGAGGGTATCTTTGATGTAGATTCACTCAAGAGAGAGCTCGAAAGGACGGAGAAAGACCTCAGCAGGGAGGACGTCTGGTCAGACCCCCGCAAACTCAAGTCCCTGCAGAAGAAGAAGGCTGCGATCGAAGACCTTGTTCTGCCGTTTCTGAACGCAACCGAAAGACTGGAATACCTCGAGGAATCCGCGGACATACTTCACGAGGAAGAGGGGGAGCTGTTTCTGGACGAGTTCCTCGGAGAGCTCAACAGGCTCAAGAAGGATATCGAGGAACTCGAGTTGAAGCACCTCCTCTCAGGTGAGCTCGACCGCAGCAACGCCATACTCGAGATACATCCGGGCGCCGGCGGTACGGAGAGCCAGGACTGGGCGCAGATGCTCATGCGGATGTACCTGAGGTGGGCTGAAAAGAAGGGGTTCAAGGCAGAGATCGTCGATCTGCTTCAGGGTGAGGAGGCCGGCATAAAGAGTGCCACCATCACGGTTTCAGGACCGTATGCGTATGGTTATCTGAGGGCTGAGGCCGGGGTACACAGGCTTGTCAGGATATCTCCGTTTGATGCAAACAAGAGGAGGCACACTTCTTTCGTCGCGGTCATGGTCTACCCGGAGATCGAGGACGACATAGATGTAGAGGTGAGGGACGAAGACCTGAGGATAGACACCTTCAGGGCCTCCGGCGCAGGCGGACAGCACGTGAACAAGGTTTCATCGGCTGTAAGGATCACTCACATCCCGACCGGAATAGTGGTGAGCTGCCAGAGTGACAGGTCTCAGTACAAGAACAAGGCCACTGCCATGAAGATACTCAAGGCGAGGCTCTACGACCTGAAGCTCAGCGAACAGGAGAAGAAGATGGAGGATATCATAGGAAGCAAGAAAGAGATCGCCTGGGGTAATCAGATAAGGTCGTGTGTGCTTCATCCCTACAGGCTCATAAAGGACCACAGGACGGGCCTCGAGAAGGGAAACGTTGATGCCGTGCTCGATGGCGAGATAGACGATTTCATACGTGCATATCTCAAGATGAAGGCAAAAAGGCCTGTGGAGGCCTGAGCCGGACATGGGGCTGCGTGGGTGCCTGCCTCATGAAGGCGTGTTTGCCCTGAATCAGGTTGCGGGGTCGTCAGGGGCCCGGTGTTGCCGTCTGACACATCGGGTTTCGCCGATACCCGGGGTCTTCTCTGTTACTACTTATGTTTTAAAGATCTTTTCAGCAGTAGTTGTAGTAGGTGGTGTTGGTAAGTTGAAATTGATGAATTTTTCATTGAAAACAGAGGCTTTGTCCGTTGGTAAACATATTGACTCGGAGCCCGCGTTTTCTGCTGTTTGAACAAACGGCAGGATGGTGGAAAAAATCAACATTATGCCAACATATTTGCACCATGGTTTTCTTGCTTTGAACCAACAGATGATTTATAATGTCTGTGCAGTTATTAACATTTGTTGATAGATTGTTGATAAGATATTGAAATATTAAGGGGATTTAATGGAAACAGCGGAGATATGGGATAAGTGTCTCAGGTCGATAGACGAGAAGGTCGGCGCAAGCGTATTTGAGCTCTGGTTCAAGCCGATCAAGCTCAAACAGATAAAGGACGACCATGTTGTCGTGGAGATACCGAACAGGTTTTACAAGGAATGGATAGAGGAGAACTACTCGGAGATAATCAGGGACGCCCTGAGGGAGCAGACGGGCAGGGAACTCTCGGTAAAGTACAAGATAGCCGAAAAGCAGGACAAGGAGGTAAAGAAGTTCGACGCCCAGATAAACAGCAGGCGCCGGGCCCTGAGGAACAAGGGGGTGTTCCTCAATCCAAAGTACACATTCGAGGAGTTCATCGCAGGACCGAGCAACCAGTTCGCCCATGCCGCAGCCATGAAGGTCACGGAATCCCCGGGCAAGGCATACAATCCGCTCTTCATCTACGGCGGGGTCGGTCTCGGGAAGACCCACCTGATAAACGCCATCGGCAACAGGGTCATAGACACCATGCCCAACTTCCGTGTACTGTACGTCCCCTCGGAGCAGTTCACCAACGAGGTCGTGGCTGCCATCAGGCATGACAAGATGGGAGAGTTGAAGGAGAAGTACAGGAATGTAGACCTTCTACTCCTCGATGACGTACAGTTCATTGCGAACAAGACACAGACGCAGGAGGAGTTCTTTCATACGTTCAACGCCCTGTACGAACAGCAGAAACAGATAGTCATATCGAGCGACAGGCCGCCGAGGGACATCTCGGACATAACCGACAGGCTGAAGTCGAGGTTCACCATGGGACTCATAGCCGACATCCAGCTTCCGTCCGTGGAGACCAAGATGGCCATACTCTTCAAGAAGGCGGAGTACCAGAGGATAAAGATACCCCAGGACGTCGCCTACTGGCTCGCCATGAAGGTGAAGTCCAACATAAGGGAGCTCGAGGGGTGTCTCATCAAGCTGGCGGCACACTCCACGCTGACCGGCGCTCCGATAACACTCGACATGGCCAAGGACGTACTCAAGGACTTCCTCCACGATGAGGAGAGGCCGCTTACGGTCGAGCTCATTCAGAAGGCGGTCGCAGACTTCTACGGCATAAGGTTCCAGGAGCTCAAGACAAAGAAGAGGACGAAGGAGATTGCACTGCCGAGACAGATAGCCATGTATCTGAGCCGTGAGCATACGGACCTCTCACTCAACGACATAGGGAAGAACTTCGGCGGAAAGGACCACGCCACCGTCATCTATGCCTGCAGGCAGATAGAGAAGAGAAAAAGTTCCGACGAGTCCTTTAATCGTATAATAGAGAGTCTGGAAAACAAGATAAAGGGTTAAAAATCAGCCGGTCATAAATCTTTCTGACTCGATCACCGGCAAAAGGGAGGCTATTCTATGAACGTTATAATCTCAAGGGACGAGCTTCAGAAGAGACTTGCGGACATTCAGAGCGTTGTCGACAGGAAGACGACCATGCCGATACTGGGGCACTTCCTGTTGAGTGCCGGTGAAAACCCGTTCGTGTCGGCTACAGACCTTGAGACAGCCATAAAAGAGCCGGTGACGCTCAAAGAGCTCAAGGAGGGCGGAGAGCTCTGTATTCCGGCCAGGAAGCTCTACGAGATAGTCAGGGAGGTCGAAGGCGACATAGTCATTGAGAGTGAGGGCTCGGAATGGCTGAAGCTCAGGGCCGGAAGGAGCAGTTTCAGGCTTGCGTGCATGAACCCCGAGGATTTTCCCAAGTGGCCGGCGCTCTCCGACAAGGTCGTCATGGAGCTGGAGGCATCGAGGCTCCTCGACATGATAGAGAAGACCCTCTATTCCGCCGGGGAGAGTGACTCGAGGTATACCCTCAACAGCCTGCTCTTTCACATAAAGCCCGGGGAGAAGACCTTTACCGTGGTCGGGACCGACGGACACAGGCTTTCAGCCATAGAGGAGACCATAGAGGTGGAGGCGGGCGAGGAGCTGAAGGTGATCGTGCCGAGGAAGTCCGCCTCTGAACTGAGAAAGTTTCTCTCCGCGGAGGAAGGCGGGATCAGGATGGAGATAGCCACGAACCATGTGGCCTTCGGCATCGGTGAGGTTCAGTTCCTCGTCAGGCTGATCGAGGGGACCTACCCGAACTACGAGCAGGTCATCCCCTCCGGCAATGAAAAGATACTCGGCATAGCGAGGGAGGAGTTCATAAAGTCCCTGAGGAGGGTCTCGGTTATAAGCAGGGACCAGAGCAATGCAGTGAAGATAGACGTTTCACCCGGCAGGCTCACCATCACCGCGTCCAACCCCGACATCGGCGAGGCGCAGGACGAGATAGGTATCGATTACGACGGGGTTGATATATCCCTGGGGTTCAATGCGAGGTATCTGCTCGATGCACTGAACGCATTGACTGCAGAGAGGGTCATATTCGAACTGCAGGAACCTCTCAGTACGACTCTCCTGAGGGAAGAGGGCAACGAGAAATACAAATGTGTGATAATGCCCATGAGGATGTGATCCCGTGGAGTACGAGACGGCTGGTGATAAATGACGGAGGACGAGAAGGGAATGAAAAAGAATCTCAGGGAATACAGCGCTGATGCGATAAAGATCCTGAAGGGCCTCTCTGCCGTCAGGAAACGTCCTGCCATGTACATAGGCTCCACAGGGGCCGAAGGCCTGTACCATCTCGTCTATGAGGTTGTGGACAACAGTGTGGACGAGGCCCTGGCCGGCTTCTGCAGCAGTATAGAGGTCATCCTCCACTATGACGGCAGCTGCACGGTTATAGACGACGGGAGGGGCATACCGACGGATCCTCACCCGGGGGACCCCGAGGGCAGGACAGCGGCGGAGATCGTTATGACGGAGCTTCACGCCGGCGGCAAGTTCGAGGCAAAGGCCTACAAGGTCTCTGGAGGCCTCCACGGTGTCGGCGTATCCGTGGTGAACGCCCTCTCGGAGTGGCTCGAGCTCGAGATCAAGCGTGACGGAAAGGTATTTCAGCAGAGGTACGAGCGGGGTGTGCCTGTAACACCGCTTCAGCTGGTGGGCAAGACAAAGAGCACGGGCACCAAGGTCACGTTCAAGCCCGACCCCGAGATATTCGAGACCACGGAATTCAGCTACGATGTGCTGAGCCAGAGGCTGAGGGAGCTCGCCTTCCTCAACAGGGGCCTCAGGATAAACATAACGGATGAACGGACCGGAAAGAAGCGGGAGTTCCACTACGAGGGCGGCATAGTCTCCTTCGTGGAACACCTGAACAAGAACAAGACCGTGCTGCATCCAAAACCCGTCTACATATCCGGTGAACGTGACGGCATCACGGTGGAGATAGCCCTCCAGTACAACGACAGCTACACCGAGACCATCTACACCTTTGCCAACAACATAAACACCCGTGAAGGCGGCACACACCTGATAGGGTTCAAGTCCGCCCTTACGAGGACCGCCAACCAGTATGCCCTCTCTTCCGGCATACTGAAGAACGGCAAGGGCTCCCTTTCCGGCGACGACATACGAGAGGGGCTGACCGCGGTGATCAGCGTAAAGCTTCCGGATCCGCAGTTCGAGGGCCAGACGAAGATGAAGCTCGGCAACACGGAGGTGAAGGGCATAGTCGAGTCGATCGTCAACGAGCACCTCGGCAGATATTTCGAGGAGCATCCGGCCTATGCCAGAAAGATCATCGACAAGGCGCTCCAGGCGTCGAGGGCGAGGGATGCCGCGCGCAAGGCACGAGAGCTGGCAAGGCGTAAAGGGGCGCTCGAGGATTCCGGCCTGCCCGGCAAGCTGGCGGACTGTTCGGAGAAGGACCCTGCCGAGAGCGAGCTCTTCATAGTAGAGGGTGACTCGGCCGGAGGCTCCGCAAAACAGGGCCGCGACAGGAGGTTCCAGGCCATTCTGCCGCTCAGGGGCAAGATCCTGAACGTGGAGAAGGCTCGGTTTGACAAGATGCTCTCCTCGGAAGAGATAAAGGTGCTGATCACGGCACTCGGCACGGGCATAGGGCCTGAGTTCGACGTCTCGAGGATCCGCTACCACAGGATCATACTGATGACGGACGCCGACGTGGACGGCGCCCACATAAGGACCCTGCTGCTCACCTTCTTCTTCAGGCAGATGCCCGAGATCATAGAGAACGGCTACCTCTACATCGCCCAGCCCCCGCTCTACAGGGTGAAGAAGGGCCGTACCGAGAAGTACGTACAGAACGAGACGGAACTGCAGGGCATGTTGTTCGAGCTCGCAGCAGAGGAGGTACAGCTCAGGGCCGGCGATCAGTGGATAAAGGGAAGAGGGCTCATCCCCTATCTGCAGAGGATTTTGAACTACGTAAAACTCCTCGACTGGTTCAGCCTCAGGAGGGTGGATACGAAGATCCTCGAGTTCTTGCTGCAGAAGGGCGTGAGTACGGAGTGGCTCAGGGACAGGCCCGGGCTCCAGTCCCTCTGTGACGAGGTCAAGGGGAAGTTCACCAATGTCAGGGTCTCCGATATGGAGTTCGACGAGGAACACGGCAGTTACAGCCTCGAGATAAGGAGACTCGGCAGGAGGGTCAAGCTGAGCATGGAGTTCCTCACATCCCCTGATTACAAGGAACTGGAGAGCCTCTTCAGTATAGTCCGGGAGCTGCAGCCCGAACCCTTCACGGTATCGACCAAGAGCGGCGAGCAAGAGTTTCAGAGCCTCCGGGAGATGCTCGACTTCGTCCTCGATACCGCGAGAAAGGGGCTCTACATCCAGCGCTACAAGGGCCTCGGCGAGATGAATCCCCAGCAGCTCTGGGAGACCACCATGGACGTGGAGAAGAGGACCCTTCTGCAGGTGACGGTGGAAGACTCCGTACAGGCCGACGAAGTCTTCACCATACTGATGGGCGACCACGTCGAGCCGAGGAAGGAGTTCATCGTGAAACATGCACTCGAGGCGAGGAACATAGATATATAAATCCAGGATCATCGGGTGCGGATCGAGAGCGGTTCGCATACTACAATGGAGCATGGATAGATAAAGATGGAAAACGCCGTATTGGAACTGATACTTCAGGCAGGACTCGTCGTAAAGGGGGTGCTCGTAATCCTCCTCTTCTT
>JAADGG010000074.1:0-11064 GCA_013152485.1 Nitrospirota bacterium
CGTGCCGGTGTCCGGCTCGCACCGGCGTCCGGCCGGGACTTCGAGGGAATTTCTCAATTCACCATCCGGGTGAATCTGCTGCGAAATCAAAACCGTTCAAATTTAACATCCCCTGTCCTTGTTGATGGTTCCTGTGTTTTTACCGGACACTAATGAGTCGACACATTAAATCCCCGGCACTTGACTTTTAAGGACGAAAGATGCCATCCTTTATCAGGTACAGCAAAACAGACTCCAGGCACAAAAGAAGTTTCAGAAGTTTTTGTCACAAGTATGGCCACAAAGACTTTTTGCTTTGTGGCCTTTTTTATTAAGACCGGTTCCCGAGGGACCCGGTTCATCAAGCAAGGAGGTAAATCAGTATGGCGAACGGAACTGTAAAATGGTTCAACGAGTCGAAGGGTTTTGGCTTCATAACCCAGGATGACGGTGCCGATGTTTTTGCACACTATTCCGAGATTCAGGGCGACGGATTCAAGAGCCTGGCCGAAGGCGATGCGGTAAGCTTTGATGTCGTTGAAGGCGACAAAGGCCCCAAGGCGACAAACATCGAAAAGCTGTAAAAACAGAGATCAGGCCCTGCTTGGCAGGGCCTGATCTTTCAAGTTGCTTCCGTAAGCACCACGGCCCTATACACGACGGTTGCCGGTGCTGCGTTTTCAACGGCCGGAGTCGAAAAATCCATATATCAGGTGAGGCAATCATGGCAATGCGTTCTCACATGTACAAGCACAACAAGCGGAAAAAAGAACTGCTGCGGCAGAAGAAGCAGGAAGAGAAGAGACTGAGACGTCAAAAGAACGCCAAGGTCCCTTCTCAAGGGCCAGAGGGAACAGAACCGGGGTCTCCGGAAGGGGGCGGCGGGTCTGCCAGCACAGGCGGCTGATCCCCGACTGCAGAACAATGCCGGAAAACACTTTATTATGTCAATGACTGACGACCTCTCGGCAGGCGGCTGTATTGATGCGTGGTGCACCAGGTGCAGGCTTGAACTGGAACACACGATCGTTGCTATGGTTGCCGGCACTCCCAGGCGGGTCCAGTGCAACACGTGCAACACCCAGCACAATTTCCGCACCAAACCACCGGAAAAGAAGAGGACGAAGCCGGACAGCCTGCCCCGAAAGAGAAGTTCCCGGCGGAAGGATTACGGCGAATACCTGTCGCGCCTGAGCAACCTCGACACCGCCAGCGCAAGGCAGTACACGACAGAGGCCGGGTTTGAAAAGGGCGAGATAGTGGACCACCCGAGGTTCGGACGAGGGATAGTTTCATCCGTGATACAGAGGAACAAGGTGGAGATAGTGTTCAGGGACGGTCCCAGGCTTTTGGTCCAGAACAGCGGGGCCGAAACCGGCAATACAGATTGACCCCCCTGACCGATACATCAGCCAAAAAGCTCCCTGACCTTCATCCCGATGTCTTCGGCCTTCATGAATGCCGTACCGATCAACAGGGCGTCCACACGGGTCTTTGCAAGCAGGTCCACATCCTTCCGGCTCTCGATCCCGCTCTCGCCGGTCTTTTCCCCCGGAATATCCCCGAGGAGCTCCAGGGTCGTATTCAGGTCGATCTTCAGGGTCCTGAGGTCGCGGTTGTTTATGCCGATGACAGGGACGTCGATGAGGAGGGCCGTGTCGAGTTCCCTCCAGTGGTGAACCTCGAAGAGGACCGAAAGAGAGAGCTCACGCGCAAGGTGAAAGAGCTCTTCGGCCTGCGACCTGCTCAGTATCGCGGCTATGAGCAGAACCGCATCGGCTCCGCAGGCCCTCGCCTCGTACACCTGATACTCGTCAAAGATGAAGTCCTTCCTCAGCACGGGCAGCCCCGCGGCCTCCTTCACGACCGGAATATAGTCGATACTGCCCTGAAAGAAATCCTCCTCGGTCAGCACCGATATTGCGGACGCGCCGCACCTCCTGTATATACCGGCGATCCCTGCGGGGTCGAAGTCCTCCCGTATCAGGCCCTTTGACGGTGATGCCTTCTTTATCTCGGCGATGAGCCTCAAGCCTTCACCCGCGGGTCTTCTGACGGCTGCAGAGAAGTCCTGCGGCTCAGGGGCATCATGGGCCATCGCCCTCACCTCGGCAAGCGGCCTCTTCGCCTTGCTGACGGAAAGCCTCTCTCTTTTTCTTTCGACAATACCTTCAAGTATGCTCATGATCCCTCAGATGTCATGGTTCAAACGGCTGCACACCATTCCGGAGGTTCCAGTTTCAGCCCTTGTATCCACTGAACGGTATATTATACAACAAACCCCGGAGCCCCTTGTTCGGCACGGAGGCCGGATCCCGTGAACACTCCTCGTCAGACATCGCAAGGGGCCGGGCGGCGGCTGATTCGAGGAACCGGACCCGGTGCAAGGCGATGAAATGTAGAATTTGACGCGAAATCCTGTTAAACTTATTCATAAACACTCTGCACCACAAAACCAAGGAGGACGCTCGATGATACTGACAAACATTGAGACAATACCGGGGAAGAAGATAGTCGAACACTTCGGCATTGTTTCAGGGAGCACAGTCAGGGCCAAGCACGTCGGCCGGGACATCATGGCAGGACTGAAGAACATCGTCGGCGGTGAGCTGAAAGGATATACCGAACTCCTTCAGGACTCGCGCAAGCAGGCGATGGAACGGATGATGAAGCAGGCGGAAGAGTTCGGCGCCAACGCGATAATAAACATACGGTTCGCCACGTCCTCGGTGACGCAGGGAGCCTCGGAGCTCTTTGTATACGGCACCGCCGTGCGTGTCGAATAGGGAGGAAGGCATGCAGGACCTGATCGTGTTCGTAGTGCTGTTGTCACTCGGGTATTTCGCCGGCACCATGGCGGAGTCGAGGCATTACCGATCCATCCGGAAGAGGGAACGCGAGCTGCTGAAGCTTCCGGCAGTGACGGCAGAGGACTTCCTGGACGAAGGTCGGGAGATCGAGGATGTGCGGCTGGTCCATGGCAGCGTGGTGATATCGATAGACTACTTCAAGCGGATACTGGCAGGGCTGAGAAACATATTCGGTGGAGAGGTGAAGTCGTATCTGACACTCATAGACAGGGGCCGCAGGGAGGCCATACTCAGGATGAAGCAAGAGGCCGCGGATGCCGACATCATACTGAACCTCAGGATCGAGACCTCTGCCATAGGACAGAACGCAAACAGGCGCAAGACCATAGGAAGCATAGAGGTCATCGCCTATGGAACGGCAGTCACACTGAAAAAGTGAGGTATACTCCGAAGGAACCGAGAGAGAACGTCAACATAGTCCGGACGTCGCTCCTGAAAGAGTTCTTTCTGCTCGCAGGCGGTATTCTGACCATAACCGTCATCGTCTATACCGCCCTCGGCCTCGCAGTCGACCTTGTAGTGCCGCGGCTCTCCCCCGGTATCGAACAGCGTCTCGGCGGGATGTACTCCGGCATGTATGCAGACACCGGAGATAGAGAAGCCGAGAAGAGGATCCAGCGGATCCTCGACGGCCTCACCTCGGTCCAGCCGGAGGAGAGGGGATGGCGATACAGGGTCCATCTTGTAGAGAATACGACGGTGAACGCCCTTGCTCTGCCGGGCGGGCGGATCGTCATCTTTTCAGGGCTCCTTGACGTGGTGGATTCTGAAAACGAGCTCGCCTTCGTCCTCGCCCACGAACTCGGCCACTTTGCGCACAGGGACCACCTCAGGGGGCTCGGCCGCAGGCTGGTACTGCTTGCAATGGTGACGGCCGTGTTCGGTCAGGAGAGCTCGGCAAGCAGGTTCATCTATGGTTCGCTGATGGACGTCGAGATGAAGTTCTCCCAGAGACAGGAAGAGGCGGCGGACCTGTGGGCCGTTGACCTCATGAACAGGAGGTACGGCCATGTCGGCGGCGCCGTCGACTTTCTCGAGGCCATCGCCCGGAAGGAAAAGAGGAGCCGTTTCGCATACTTCTTCTCAACGCACCCTCACCCCTCACGTCGTGTAAAGGTGCTCAAAGAGTATATAATAGACAAGGGATACCGCGTCAGGGAAAGCATTCCGCTGAACGGCCTTTAATCCGTATCAACAGGAGGGACCATGAACAGCATGAAGAGGGCTCTCAGGGCCGGCATGATTGTCGTGGCTGCAGCAGCACTCTTTTCACTCGGATGCTCTGTTGACGGGGCCGAGCTCTTCCAGAAGGAAGGGTGCGTCAACTGCCACAGGTACAAAGGTGTGGGCGGAAGCATATGCCCTGACCTCACGGACGTCTCGAAGAGGAGGAGCGACGAATGGATCAGGCAGCAGATCAGGGACTCGAGCGTGAACTTCCCGGATTCCACGATGCCGGGGTTCGGACACCTGTCGGACAAGGAGATCCAGGCGATAATAGATTACCTGAAGAGCTGAGCGGCGGCTTCACTCTTCAGGCGCAGTAGGCTCGACCTCGCCATGCCGAAAGCCGTATGGATAACAGGCCTGCCCGGGAGCGGCAAGAGCACGGTGGCTGAGGCCTTCAGGAAGAGGCATCCGGAGTTCGTGATTCTGAGGATGGACGAACTGAGGAAGGTGGTCACCCCCGCCCCCACCTATTCGGAGGCCGAGAGGGAACTGCTGTACCGCTGCATCGTCTACATGGCAAAGACCCTCACGGAGCTCGGGCACGATGTCATCATCGACGCCACCGGAAACATGCGCAGATGGCGCGAACTCGCAAGGAAGCTGATACCGGACTTCGCCGAGGTCTACCTGAAGTGCTCCCTGTCGGAGTGCCGCAGAAGGGAGGGGCTGAGGAGAGAGACTCATGCCGCACCGAGGAAGATATATGAAAAGGGGGAGAAGGGCTGGCCCGTCCCCGGCGTGACGGTGCCCTACGAGGAGCCGCTGGAGCCCGAGGTGGTAATCGACACAGAGGTCACGGACATCGGTGCTGCTGTCGGAATCCTCGAAGAGGCCCTCAAATGCCGCTGAAACTTATGGTGCCGAGGCCTTTCAGCTCGACGAGAAAGAGGATGCTGTAGTCGTCCGGCCTCCTGTTGAAGGTTATGTTCATCCCCCAGCACTGGGCTGAATACTCCGCAGTGAGCCGGAGGTCCTCAAGCCTTCCCTCCTCGGCGTCATACCAGAGTGAGGACCCCATCGCCAGCCTCCCTGTCACGGGAAGAGAGATCCCTCCGCTGTAGAAGAGGATGCCGTCGGCCCTCGAGTACCTCTGCCCGAAAGACAACGCCGTCCTGCCCGCCCTCCAGGAGGCACTGTAATTCACCTGTTCGAAGTCACCGGTGTCGGGGTTGTAGGATGTGTCCAGCCTGAAGTTAACGGGGCGGAACACGGCGGCCTCGAGCCGCATGAGGCCGAAGGGACTGCCTGCTGCGAGGGAGTCGTACCTGCCGGTGAGCCGCACAGAGGCTATCTGCCCCCCCCTGCCGAAGAGATAGTTCCTGAGACCGAAGTCGATCACCGATGCCCTCCGGTAGAGTTCGGTGCTGTCCAGCAGGGGGAGACCGTCTTCAATGGGGGGTATGAAGGTATAGCTGATCTCAGGCTCCACCATATGAGTGAAGGCACTGTATCTCCTCCAGAGCCTCGTATGGAGCCTCAGGCTGTAGTCGAATGCCTCGCGGCTCATCCTGTCGGGGAAGTCGCCGGTATTGCTTATACTGTAAAGTGTCCCGCGTAGGCCGATGATCTGGCTCACCTGTACGGCATCGCCCGCCGTATGGTAGAGCGTGGGACGGATGTCGAGCCTCTGCACCCGCTGGAGGTCCTTCGAGTAGAAATTGCTGAACGATGCCTTGAGCGACAGGTATACGGGCCCGTTCCTCGAGGGATAGAGTGCGAGGCCGGCCTCGGGGACCTTCTGGAGTACGCCTTCGGAGGACTCCTTGAGGTCCTGCCACGCCCTTCCGAAGAGATAGGCCCTTCCTTTCCCGAAGGGATAAAAGACCTCTGCCGTGGATTCGAGGAACCTGCGTGTCCTCACCTGCACCATCTGACTGTATTCCTGGTAGAAGCTCCGGTCATTGATATAATGTATGTTGAGGAACCCCGAAGTCTTCTCCCTCCTGTAAAGTGTGTGCTCTCCCCTGAACTCGAGGAAGTCCTTCCCGAGTTCCCTGTCCCTCAGGTGATAGAGCCACCACTTTCCGGCCCCGGCCCTTCTCTCCACATAGCGGTATTCAAGCCCCTCACCGATGCCTCTCCTCGTGTAGAGGTCGAAATAGAGGGTTGCATCCCTGTTGCCGGAGAGCACGAGGAAGAGGGGCTGGCGGAGAAAAAAGCCCTTGTCGCTCCTGAAGCCGGGTTCAGGCAGGAGGAGGCCGCTCTTCCGCTCTGTGTAGATGGGAGCCCACAGGAACGGGCTGTACAGGACCGGGAGGCCCTTTATCCTGAAGAGCACGCTTCTCGCCTTGAGCCTGTCGCCTATCCTCACGTCCGTCTTCCTTGAGCTGAAACACCACGCCGGCAGGGGGGCATCGCACGTCGTAAACGTGGCCTTTCTTATGACGTAGTCCTTCTCTCCAAGCCGCTCGATCTCTTCAGCCCTGACGTGATAGTTGTCCTTCTTGAAGAAGAGGCGTGCATTGTAGACCAGGCCCCTCTTCGTCTCTATGTTCAGTCTCAGCCTCTCCGCCTCGATAACGACCCATCCGTCTTCATACCTGACATCTCCGTACGCCCTCGCCTCGCCTGTCTTCTCAGCGTAATCCGCCTCTTCAGCCTTCAAGAAGGCATCGAGCCTCCTTATGCGAACATCACCCCTCAGGTGATAGACCCGGGTGGCGGCATCGTACGTCAGCGAGTCCGCCTCGATCACGGTCTTCACCTCTCCGGCACTGCTTCTGACCGGAAAGACGAAAAGGCCGAGCACTGACAGGACGGAGATGACCGTAAACAGCAGGTTGCCTCTTCTGTTCAGCAGGACCTGTCCACGCATCAGAGTCTATCCATGCTCCCTTAGTCTCGACAGGACGGCCCCCTCGCCCATCGCCTCCCTTGCCTCCCCGACTGTATAGAAAGAACCGGTCACGACAACGAGGTCTCCCCTGCGGCAGAGCCTCGAGGCAAGCTCGAGGGCCTCTTCCACGGAAGGTGCTGTATGGATGGATTCAGGGCCTGCGCCGTCTCGTGCCGTGCGGGCATCGAGTATCTCAGCCGACAGCCTGCACAGGCGTCCCGGTGATTCCGACCGTCCGTAGGACGGGGCGGTGAACACGACCGCCCGTGCAAGCGGCAGCAGCGGGCCGAGTATCTCTTCTATATCCTTGTCGGCCATCGCCCCGAAGACGAGAATCAGGCCGTCATATCCCTCTGAGCGGCCTGAGGCGGAGAGGAACACGCCCTGCAGGGTCTCCGACAGTGCCCGGGCCGCCTCTGGATTGTGCGCACCGTCCAGCAGTACCGGCATCCCCCTGAACACCGTGAGTTCGCACCTGCCGGGCCAGGATGTTCTCGAAAGCCCCGACCGGATTATCCGGGGAAGGGACTCAGCCGGAAAGCCGCATGATTCGAGAACGAGCTCAGATGCCCTTACCGCAACAGCGGCGTTTACCGCCTGGTAGGCCCCGGTAAGAGGGAGGTCTCTCATTCCGGCACCGGGACGCGGCAGGTCTCCGTGCCCGGTCATGTAGTCGAACCTTACACCGGATGCCGTCACCTCCTGTATGCCGGCCCTGAAATCGTCACCATACATGTATACAGGCGCGTTTCTCTCTCCCGCCACACCCAGTATGGTCTTCAGCGCATCGGCATCCTGGGGGGCAAGCACAAGCGGAACACCGTCCTTTATGATTCCAGCCTTCTCATAGGCGATCTCCGCGAGGGTCTCTCCGAGGAACTCCCTGTGGTCCAGTCCGACAGGGGTGATGACCGTGACATCAGGACTTATCACGTTGGTGGCATCGAACCTCCCTCCCATGCCGGTCTCGATCACGGCCCACTCGACCTCCTCCTCCATGAAATACATGAAGGCCATGGCCGTGACGAACTCAAAGAACGTCGGGTTGAGATCCCCGGCCTCCTCCACACGGCTCCTGATCAGCCGGGCAAGCCTTATTACGTCATCCTCGCCTATCCTCTCGCCGTCGACCTGGATCCTTTCGGTGAAGCTCACGAGGTGCGGGGATGTGAACGTCCCCGTCCTGATGCCCGCCGCCTGCAGCACGGAGGCGATCATCGAGACCGTCGAGCCCTTGCCGTTTGTGCCGGCGACGTGGACCGTGCGGTAGCTTCTCTGCGGGTTTCCTGTAATGGTGATCAGTTTTGCGGGATTTTCGAGCCCCAGCTTTATCCCGTGGTGTCTGAGGTTGTAAAGATAGCCGAGGATCTCCCTGTAGCTCATTTCAGAAGCGTGAGAATCCTGAAGATAGTCTCCCTCAAGTCCTTCCTGCTGACGATCATGTCTATGAGACCATGACTCAAGAGAAACTCCGCCCTCTGGAAGTCAGGGGGCAGCTGCTGCTTTATCGTCTGCTCTATCACCCTTGGACCGGCAAAACCGATGAGGCTTCTCGGTTCCGCGATTATGATGTCTCCAAGCATTGCAAAGCTGGCGCTCACACCGCCGAAGGTGGGATCCGTCAGGACCGAAATGTACGGCACGCCGCTGTCCTTGAGCCTGCCGATCGATGCAGAGACCTTCGCCATCTGCATCAGCGAAAACATCCCCTCCTGCATCCTCGCCCCGCCCGAGGCAGAGACCGCAATCAGGGGAATCCGCTTTGCAAGGGCAAGCTCCGCAGTCCTCGACATCTTTTCACCGACGACCGAACCCATGCTGCCGCCCATGAAAGAGAAGTCCATGACGGCCACCGCAGCAGGCAGTCCCTTTATCTGTACCTCTCCACTGATGATCGCATCATTTAGCCCGCTCTTCTTCCGGTTTTCTTCCAGTCTTTCACCGTAGGGCTTGGTGTCTTTGAACCTCAGGGGATCCGTGGATTTGAGGTCCGGATCCAGCTCCTTGAAAGAGCCGTTGTCTATGAGGAGCTTCAACCTCTCCATCGCGCTTATACGGAAGTGGTAGTTGCACTTGGGACAGACCTTTAGGTTTCTCTCCACCTCCTTCCGGTATACGATCTCCTTGCAGTTGTCGCACTTTACCCACAACCCTTCCGGGATCTTCACCCTCCTGTCGGCCTTCTGTTCCTTTGTCCTCTTGAACCAAGCCATAGACGGTCTTCTATATCGCCCTTCGCAGCGACTTCAGGTACCTCTCGAGTCCCCTGTCATTGTCGCTTATCATCTTGACGATCGAGCTTCCGACGATCACCCCGTCGGAAATCCCTGCAACCGCCTCTGCATCCCCGGGGCTCTTCACGCCGAAGCCTACTGCAACCGGTTTTCCGGATGCGGATCTTATCTTCTCTATCATCTCTTTCATCGCACCGTCGATGGTCAGGGCTGCGCCGGTGATCCCGGTTATGGAGACGTAATATATGAAGCCGGTTGATGCGCGGCTGACAAGCCCTATCCTCTCGTCCGTAGAGGTCGGAGCAAGCAGGAAGACGGTCGAGACATCCCTCGCCCGCGCAAGCCTTATCAGGTCCCCGGCCTCGTCAGGCGGCAGGTCGGGCACTATCAGTCCGTCGACTCCCGCCCCTGATGCATCATCCATGAAGGACTCGAGTCCGTACTTGAATACCGGGTTGAAATAGGTCATGAGCACTATCGGCACGGAGGTCTTCTTCCTCAGTCTCCTGACAACCGCAAGGACCTTTCTGAGCGTCACCCCCCTCCTGACCGCCCGCTCCGCGGCCATCTGTATGGTCGGTCCGTCTGCGAGGGGATCGGTGAAGGGGACCCCGAGCTCTATGATGTCCGCACCACAGTCCTCGAGCAGCAACACAAGCTCTTCCGTCTTCTTAAGCGACGGGTCCCCCGTCATTATGTAAGGAATGAAGGCCTTCCTGCCCTTGCTCTTCAGATCACGAAAGAGCTCCTCTATCCTGCCCATGCCTCAACTTCTCCTCGATATCCGGAAGTCAGCCTCAAAGGGAGACCCCTTGGTCTGTTTTACAGATAAAGGATATTATAACACAGTCTTCTCGATATTTGACTTTTACGGCAGTGGTCGATTATTTTAACTGAACTGCGACTTCCAGGGGGCTCTGGAGGGCAAAAACAGACAACCTTACCTGGATTCCGAACCACGGCAAAGGGGGGGCTGAAAGATGACCGAAAATCTCTCTTCCAAGGGACTTTCGATCGAGACAGACAGCTTCAAGGTCATAAGGGGACTGTTGAAGGGCAGGAGCTTCTCTGCAGAGGAACTCCAGGTGGTCATGCGCGTCATACACGCCACAGGCGATCCCATGTACGAAGAACTGATGGAGTTTCATCCCGGAGCAGTAGACGCAGCGATCAGGTCGATAAGGGAGGGCCGCGACATCCTCGTAGACGTCAGGATGGTGGAAGCGGGCATAAGCAGGAGGATACTGGAGGGGTTCGGAGGAAAGACCATCTGCCTCATATCGGACGACGATGTAATCGAGACTGCAAAGGCAGAGGGCAAGACGAGGGCCGAAACAGCAATGGAGAAGGCCGTGGAGTCGGCCCCCGGCATCGGCATCGTCGCCGTCGGGAATGCACCGACGGCACTCATGAAGGCGATGGAACTGGCCGACAGCGGTGTCTTCACGCCGGACCTGATAGTCGGCGTGCCGGTCGGGTTCATCATGGCCGCGGAGTCCAAGGCCGAACTGATGAAGAGGGATTATCCCTTCATCAGTTGCAGGGGCAGAAAGGGTGGAAGTCCAGTCGCTGCGGCGGTGATAAACGCCCTGCTTAGAACAGCCCTGAACCCATCGGCTCTCGCCTGAGTCCCGTTAGATCAAAACAGGGTGTCCGGTAAAAACTCGGAAACCGTAGTCGAGGACAGGGGATGCTGATCTTGAACGGTTTCAGTTTCGCAGCAAATTCACAGGGTGTTTTATTGCCGGGGCAGGTTTTCATATACTGAGGTTTGAGCGGTCTTGTTCACTACTCCCCGCTCCATCGATAAAACGCCTCAATCATTGGGAAGGGAGCGATATGACAGACTCTGAACGGTTTCAAGTATCACAAAGGCTTCACCTGGATGGTGAAGCGTGATACTTGCCTCGGAGTC
>JAADGG010000074.1:11069-16190 GCA_013152485.1 Nitrospirota bacterium
CGGGACGAGAATGAGTGAAGAGTCTGTCATATTGCTCCCAACAACCATAATTATTGCAGCATTCGGATATTGTTATACTTCGGCAATTAAAAGCCGATACCGTCCTGCTATGACCTGCACTCCATTATCGAACGGTGTTGTTTCGCGGACGTTTCTTGTGATCTAATGCCCGGGTTTGACAACGATTCTTCCAATCTGTTTCAATAAAGATCGTCAGTGTTTGAATTTTTCTTCGCTGGCACAGATGGATGTGAGGAAGAGGGGTGTAGCCGATCCCGGACCCATCCGGGAAACACCGGTGATTCCCCCGCTGCCCCGCAGCCGTGAAGGGAACGAAAGCCCGTGCAGCAGGCGACACTGCCTCTGCAAAAGCCACTGGGACGACGGACTCGAACATTCGAGGCTGTTCGATACGCTCTCCCGGGAAGGCGGGCGAGTAGGAATGCAAGCAGCAAGGAACAGGCGGCAAGTGACAGGCCTTTTTCTTGTCACCTGCAGCATGCAACATGCAGCTTGAACGCCCTGAGCCGGAATACCCTTCCATCTGCAAATACCTCGCGGGAGGTGAGCATCATGAAGACGGGATTGTCCGCATTCAGTATCTTTCCTTGTGATCCTCCATAGACCGGACTGTACAGCCCTTCGGTTTCATCAGCATCACCGATGTACGGTCTTATCAAAAATTCTTGGAGGAAAGTATGCAAAACAGGTCCCTTTCACGCGGCTGTGTATTACTCTGTACGCTTGTTTTACTCACACTGCCCAGGATCTCTTCTCCGGCCTATGCAGGAGAGGCGGAGGCACTGTTGAACCTGTTGCTCAAGAGGGGGCTTGTCACCGAGCAGGAGTACGAGGAGCTGACTGCCGGAAGCCCGGAGGAGACCGAAAGGCGGGAGGCAGCAGCCGACGGTCCCGAGAGTGATGACAGGATCGTCATCGAAGGTGCCATGGAAGGTGAGTTCCGTTGGATGAAGCACAGGGACTTGACTGCCGGAAGTGACGACTCCACGTCGGATCTCTACCAGAGGACGATAGAGCTCGGCATAGGAGTTAAGCTGACGGACTGGATCACTGCCTCTGCCGTACTCAACTCCGAATGGATAGGGGACGAGATCAATGCCGGAGATGAGATGATAACGGTCGACGAGGCCTTCATAACGCTCCAGGACAGGGGCTTCCCTTTCTACGCGGTTGCCGGAAAGAGGACTCAGCCGTTCGGCCTGTTCGAGAGCCATCTCATCACCGACCCGATGACCCAGGACGCCTGCGAGACCAAGAGGGTGGGATTTACTGCAGGCTGTACGTGTCCGGCAGGCATGGACCTCTCCGTGACCGTATACAAGGGGGAGGAACAGATGAACCACCTCTTCGAATCAGGCCTGTTCGATACGGAAACCGTGCACAGGACCGGGGAGGAGACGGACGATGTCGGCTCCTTCATCGTATCGGTCTCTGCAGAACCGATAGAGGAAGCACTTACACTGTTTGGAGCGTACCTCTCGGAGCCGGGGGCCGGAAGCAGGAACGAAACAGTAAACCTGGGGTTCAATTTCGTGCTGCCGGCACTCGAGAACCTGAGGATAGACGGCGAGTACATGAAGGCCCTGAAGCGTGAGAGATACGAAGGGGCCGACAGGGAATACCGCGAAGGAGTGCTCTCCGTTGCCGCCGCCTACGAGTTCATACTGAGGCAGAGGGAAGTGACGGGCGGCGGACTCTTTGCCGAAAGGAGGGCGCACGTGATTTCCGAGCCCCTCGAGGTCTCTCTCAGGTACGAGTACTTCGACGATGACGGTCTCGCAGAGAGCATAGGTGCATGGAGTGTCAGAAACCGCTGCAGTGCGGGAGCAAGGTACAGCTTCTACAACGACGAGATCACCGGGCTGAACGCCTTTCTCTCCGTCGAATACAGGCGTACCGGGTTGAGAGTCAGCGGTCCGGTGGACATGAAGAAGGACAATGAAGAGTTTTACGCTCGTATGGGAGTCAACTTTTAACGTTCGGAAACATTAAACAACAATAACAATACGGAAACAATACGGAGGTCAAGCAAAATGGGTATCAGGTATACAGTCTTCACCGTAACAACACTGACGGCGTTTCTGCTTTTCGCCTTTGCAGGCAACGTATTCGCCATGCTCAAGACAATGACGCTCAAGAAGGACCCGGCAATAGTCATAGCCGCCTTCGGCACCACTACAAGGGCCCAGGCGACCTACGACTTCTTCGAAGAGCAGCTCAGGAAGGAGCTGCCCGAAAAGTACAGGAACTACGAGATCCGCTGGGCCTTCACGTCCGAGATAGTGCGCGAAAGGGCAAACAAGAAGTTCAGGAAGGCGGGCATAAAAAAGAGGTACCGCAGCCTCGCCCAGGTCATATCCGACCTCGAGGACGAGGGATACAGGAAGATAGTGGTCCAGCCGCTCCACATCTTTCCCGGGATAGAGTATGAGAGTGTGCTCGGCATGGTCGAGGGCCTGAGGGACGCGTTCAAGGACTTCAATCTCAGGATAGAGGTCGGAGAACCGCTGCTTCAGTACTGGTGGGACCTCGAGACCGTCGCGGACGTGCTGAAGGAAGACCTGCTCGCATCAGGGGAGGGCTGCAACGTCCTCGCCTCTCACGGGACCGGAGAGACTGCAGTCGGAAGCAACATCACCTATCTCGGTCTCGAGAGGGTGCTCTCTGAGAGGTACGACAACACCTTTCTCGGAAGCGTCGAAGGCATAACGTCGAGGGCGTCGGCCCTGGCAAAGGCGAAGGCCTGCAAGGCAAAGAAGGTGAAGTTCATCCCGTTCATGTACGTTGCCGGAGACCACATCATGAACGATATCATGGGGGCCGAACCTGACGACGAAGGAGAACTCTCATGGTCCCTCGAGATGAAGAAGGCGGGGTTCGAGACCGAAGCGACCACCGTAGTCTACAAGGGAAGTGAGTACTACAAGGGCCTCGGTTTCTACCCCGAGGTCAACAGGATATTCATAAAGAGCATCGTCAGGCTGCTGAAGAAGTTCGAGTTCTGACCATGCCCGGACTCGACTCGAAGACGACCCGGATTATGCGCAAGATACACAGATGGGGCGGCCTGCTTCTGGCCGCCTTCATCATCTTCTACTGCATCACCGGGATACTGCTCAACCACAGGGGCTTCTTCGACTATTTCGTCTTCAGGAAGAAGACCGCCTATCAGGTCCCGGCCTCTGACATCGAGCTGATGAAGTCGTTCGTGGAGTTCTACAAGGGGCAGATAAACCGGAGCGACGACCCCGTCGTCATAAGGATACGCGAAGGAAGGACCATAGAGTTCCTCTACGGCTCACACGGAAAGACGACCTACATCATCAATCCCGAAGAAGGGACGATGCTGAAGATCGAGAAAGAGCCGAGGCAGCCCCTCTACTGGCTGAACAACCTGCACAAGGCGTTCAAGACCAGCAACTTCTGGGTCCTGCTCTCTGACATCGCCTCCGTGGTCATAGTGGCGGTGACGGTAACGGGTCTGGTAATTATGAGGTACCGTATGGTTGACTATATAATGCTATTCGGCGGCATACTGATACTTGCAGCAGGAGCGATCTTGTCGTGATCGGTGGTTCTGCAACAGGGGATAAGACTGCATTGAGCGTGGACGGACTCGTCAAGAGGTTCGGCAAGAGAAAGGCCCTCAGGGGTATCAGCTTCAAGGTGGAGAGCGGGGACTTCCTCGGCCTCCTCGGCCCCAACGGCGCCGGTAAGACCACCACAATAAAGATACTCACGGGCCTCATAAAGCCCACGGGGGGATCGGTCCGCTACTACGGCAGGGACTTCTCGGCACATCCCAGGGAGGCCAAGAGGTTCATCGGCATGGTCCCCCAGCAGAGCAATCTCGACAGGGACCTCACCGCCTTCGAGAACCTCTATCTCCACACCATACTGCACGGCATACCGAAGTCCCGTCGCAGGGAGAAGATCGAAGAGGCACTCGAGTTCGCCGGCCTAATGGAGTACCGGGACCGCCAGGTCAAGACCTTCTCCGGCGGTATGCGCAGGAGGCTCGTCATCGTGAGGGCACTCCTGCACGAGCCGAGGATACTCTTCCTCGACGAGCCGACCGTCGGACTCGACCCGCAGATAAGGCGCACCCTCTGGGACCTCATCCTCAAGGTGAACCAGGTGAAGGGCACGGCCATACTCCTGACCACCCACTACATAGAGGAGGCAGAGAAGCTCTGCGGCAGGGTACTCATCATAAACAAGGGCAGTATCATCGCAGAAGGCCCCCCCGACGACCTCAAGAGGGACATAGGCAGGTACGTGCTCGAGACATTCTTAGAGGACAGGATCGAGGAGGAGTTCTTCTCCTCGCGGGACGAGGCACTGGAGAGGCTCAGGGAGTGCGACCACTCCTGCAGGGTGAGGGAGGTCACGCTCGAGGACGTGTTCCTGAAGCTCACGGGCAGGAGGATAAATGTTTGACGTTTTGAGATCAAGGCCGGATGAAAACACTGTCGAGGCCGGGCTGCCGGAGTACGGGAGGTGCGATGCTTAACGGTTTCAAGGGGGTCCTCTACAGGGAGCTGAGCGTTTACCGCAAGAGGGCGCGGAAGCAGATACTGGCATCCTCACTCTCGCCACTGCTGTACCTGATAGCCTTCGGCTGGAGTTTCGGCAGGGGGGTGAGCGTGGACGGGCTCCCATACATCACATTCCTCATCCCCGGACTGATCACAATGAGCAGCCTGAACCAGAGCTACGGGATCGCGCAGGAGCTGAACATCACGAGGTTCTACTTCCACGTGTTCGACGAATTCCTCATAGCCCCCATCTCTCACACCGAGATAGTGCTCGGCGAGGCGGCCTACGGCATGTTCAAGGGACTGCTCAGCACGGTACTCATCTTCGTCTACGCACTGCTCTTCGGCGTGAAGCTCGTCCTGACCCCGGTATTCTTCATGGCAATACTCTTTCACACGTTCCTCTTTGCGGCCCTCGGCATAACGGTCGCCATGCTCGTGCGCGACCACGGAACACAGGCGACGGTGAACACATTCGTGATAACCCCGATGATTTTCCTGTCCGGGACCTTCTTCCCGGTGGACAAACTGCCGTACATCTTCAAGGTGATCGTCTACGCAC